>CANJHD010000027.1 GCA_947474065.1 Planctomycetaceae bacterium | reverse complement strand
CCCGCGCCCGGCGTCATGGCGCTGTTGGGCGTTGCTGGTCTCGTCGGCGCGCGTAAGCGTCGCTGAACCGCCGACCGTCTTTCCGTTGCATTCATCCCACCGCGCGTTGCATTCTGCAGCGCGCGGTGGTGCTTTGCGCCTCCACCTATGATCCCCACCCCGGCACCCCGCGCGTGCCGCTCCCCATGCTCCTCGTCGCCACTGATCTCTCCAAGTCCCACGGCCTGCGCGAACTCTTCCACGGGGTGAGTATCAGCGTGGCCGACGGCGACCGCGTCGGTTTCATTGGTCCCAACGGCGCGGGCAAGTCCACGCTCCTGCGCATGCTTGCCGGTGCGGAAGAGCCAGACGAAGGCATCGTGCGCACGCAACGCGGCGCAGTGATTGTCTACGTCCCGCAGCGTGATGACTTTGACGATGGTCTCACGCCGCGCATCGCCGCCACCGCCGCCGCCATGAAGGCCGCGTCCGTGCACGGCGATCATCACGAAGCCGAAGTGCTTGGCAGCATGATCCTTGGCAAACTCGGCTTCCCCGAAGCACGTATGGACGAACCCGTGGAGCGCCTCTCCGGCGGTTGGAAAAAGCGCCTCTCCATCGCCTGCGGCCTTGCCGAATCGGGCGGTACGCCAGACCTCTTGCTCTTGGATGAACCAACCAACCACCTGGACGTCGAAGGCATCCGCTGGCTTGAACAGTTTCTTTCACGCTCCTCCAACGACATTCGCGCCGGTGCGTGCGTCTTCATCACCCATGACCGCGCATTTCTTGAACGCGTCGCTACCCGCGTGGTGGAACTAAGCCGCGCGTATCCGCAGGGCACACTGGCCGCCGAAGGAAATTACTCCGAGTTCCTCCGCCGCCGCGGTGAATTCTTAGAAGGCCAAGCGCGCGCCGAAGCCGTGCTTGCCAACGAAGTGCGCATCGACGACGCCTGGCTCGGCCGCGGCGCGCAAGCGCGGCGCACCAAGGCAAAGGGCCGCATTGAAGACAGCGCAGAACGCCGCGAAGAACTCGGCGCGATCGCTGAACGCAACGCCGCCGCCGGAGCCGGTGGCGCGCGCGTTGACTTCACCGCCAGCGGTCGCCGAACACGCCGCTTGGTGCATGCCACCGGTATTTCCAAGGGCTTTGAGGGCCGAACGCTCTTCCGCGACCTTGACTTGGAACTCATCCCAGGTGACCGCCTTGGACTCATGGGCCCAAACGGCAGCGGCAAGACCACGCTCCTGCGCATCCTCTGCGGCGACCTTGCCGCCGACGCCGGCACCGTGCGCTTTGCAGATCCCAAGCCGCGCATTGTGATCTTGCGCCAGCAGCGCACGGACATTCCGCCCGACACACTGTTGCGCGATGCCATCTGCCCGCACGGCGATGTTGTTGACTTTCAAGGTCGCCCCATGCACATCACTGCGTGGAGCCGTCGCTTCCTCTTCAAGGACGCGCAACTCTTGCAGACCATCGGCACACTCTCGGGCGGCGAACGCGCACGCGCGCATATTGCCGCCATGATGCTTGAGCCCGCCGACATCTTGGTGCTGGACGAACCCACCAACGACCTTGACATCCCCACGCTGGAAGTGCTTGAAGAAGCGGTCGAATCATTCCCGGGCGCCGTGCTGCTGGTCACCCATGACCGCACCATGCTCAAGCGGCTCGCCAAGACCATTGCCGTGATCGGCGCGCCCGACGCGTCGGTATCAGTAGTAGCAAGCCTTGATCAGGCACTTGCATCGCTCGAACGCGCCGAACGCAGCGTGCAAGAACGCGACCGCGCCGCGCGCACCGCTGCGCAGCGAGCCGTAGCAAGCGAGACGAATGCAGCGATGACTGATGCTCCCGCGGCGCCCTCACATGCAACGTCGCCTGCAGTATCCGCCGCCGCAGACACGTCCGGCCAACGCCGCCGCCTGAACTTCAAGGAGCAGCGCGAATTTGATGGCATGGAGGCCGCTGTTGAAGCCGCCGAACGCGCGCACGCCCTTGCCGAAGCCCGCGTTGGTGAACCCGGCATCGCTGCAAACCACGCCAAGATGGCCGCTGCCTGCCAAGCCCTCGAAGTAGCGCAACTCGCCGTCACCACGCTCTACGCGCGCTGGCAGGAATTGGAATCCAAGCGCGGCGGGTGAGTGGGGCGCAGAATCAGTAGCGGATGGCGATACGCTGACCGCATGCAATTGAACGCCCCTCGTGTCGCGGCAGACGGTTCTCACGCCATAACAGCACAACGAGAGACGCCCAGGCGTTGGATGCCGCGGATGTGTGCGCTCGTAGTCATGGTTGCCATGCCTGTCATGGTTGCCATGCCTGTCATGCTCGTCATGCCAGCATGCGCCCCGACGCGATCCGGCGCCTTCGACACGCCGCTCAATCCGCAGCAATCGGTAGTGCAGGCATCGTTGGCCGCGGCCGGAAGCAACGCTGCAGAGATTGAATGCTTTCTAGAAACGTATGAACATCCCGCCGCCGGCATTGCGCCGGACGCAGAGAAGTGCATCGCCGCTCGTTGGTTAGTGTCCAACATGCGCGGCAACGGATTTGTGTTCTTCACGCTGCAAGACCCAAAGGGAAACGACATTCCGTTTGATATTGATAATTACCCAACACTCGACGCGGCGCAGTTGGCACTTGACGCAATCGAGAAGGAACACGGATCAGCCGACTTCAAGATGCGCCGCTTCGACGCGGACCTTGAGCATGCTTCGTGCGCATATCTCTGTCAGAATCTTGAGCAAGCATTTGCATCTTGGCGCAACGATTCATGGATGCGCGGGGTGCGCTTTGAAGTGTTTTTAGAGTCGGTATTGCCATACCGCGGATCAAATGAGCCGCTCTCTCCGGGCTGGCGCGCCGCAGCGCGTGAACGAATCGCGCCAGACCTCGCGAAGCTTGGCCCAAACCCCACGCTTGCGCAGGTCACAAAGACCGCCATCGACGCGGGTCACGCATGGGTTCCATTTAGCGACCGTTACTACATGCACCCCACCGATCAGTCATACGCAGACATGTGTCGCACAAAGCTCGGTCGCTGCGAAGACATCACCAACATGATTACCTTCGCCGCGCGCGCATCGGGTGCCATGGTGGCCAGCGACTTCACCCCGTGGTGGGCGAACCGTGATAACAATCACGCGTGGGAAGTAGCGGTTGATGCCAATGGGCAGGGCACCGCCGGACTTTCAAACCGCGCCGCGAAGGTGTATCGAAAGACATTCTCTGCGCAGGCCAGTTCGCTGGGCGCGTGCAAGAGTGAATCCGACAAGGTTCCTGGCTTCCTGAAGTCAAGCACGATCCGCGATGTCACTGCGCAGTACGAACCAGTGACTGAAATTCGGATCGATGAATTTCCAAGCGCACCTGCGGCAACCGGCATCACGCTGGGGCCACCGGAGGGAACGCCCGCCAAGTTCGTCTACCTCGCGGTGTTCAACGGCGGCGAGTGGCGACCGATTGAGTGGAGCCAATGTCAGAATGGCCGCGCCACCTTCAAGGACATGGGCCGCGGAATTCTCTACCTCCCGGTGTGGAGTAACGGCACTGCGGTCGCCCCCGCTGGCGCGCCGTTCACAGTGGATGACGAAGGGCGCATGCATGTGATTCCCGATTCCGCGCGCGCTTCGGATGGAATCTTCACTATGGAAGCTGCAGCCACCATTCCTTCAACCCCTGATCCGGACACGCAACGAACCAAACCGCGTGTTCAGGTGAAGCCAGGTGTTGATTATGAGTTATTCATTTGGTCGGCACCAATCGGGTGGAAATCCATTGGAAAGCGAACCGCAATCGCTGATGCTTCCGTTCCCATTGCATTTGACGGAGTTCCTGTCGGCGCGCTGTGCTGGCTGCGAGCAGCGGACGGACGCGGTCTTGAGCGACCGTTCACCATGGTTGAGGGGCGTCAGTTATTTTGGTGAGTCGGTACGTGGCCAAGGATTTGCGCGTCGATCAAGGAGTAATTCTCCGGTATTTTGTAGTATTTCATCGCCGAAGTGAGTAACTTCCTCTTCATGAAATCCGCCATGCAAGCTCATTCACGCCTGGCACCTGAACAACTCTTGGCCGCGCAGCAGCAGGTGCTCGAGCAGGTTGCGCGCGCCGCGCCGCTCTTTGACACGCTGACCGCCATCTCGCGCTACTCCGAAGCGTCTATCCCAACCATGATGGCATCGATCCTTGTGTTTGACGATGCAACGCAGTCGTTGCGCAAGGGTGGATACGGACGCCTGCCCGCAACATTTGCCGCGGCAGTTGATGGAATGGTTCCCGGTCCGGCAACCGGTAGTTGCGGTACCGCTGCGTTCCGCCGCGAGCGCGTCATCAGTGAAGATGTCCGCATCGATCCACTCTGGGGCGCATTCCGCGAGTTCGCTGCTTCGTACGGAATTCAATCGGCATGGTCATCGCCGATCATTGGCAGCGACGGCCGCCTCTTAGGCGTGTTCGGCATGTACTACGGCGACTGCCGTGCGCCGACCGCGGATGACTTGTCGTTTGTTGATCACTTTGTTCACCTCGCCGCCGTCGCCATTGAGCGGCATCGCGTTGATACTGATCGTGATCACCAGGCCACCCATGACAGTCTCACTGGTCTTGGCAATCGCCGCAAACTTGAGCGCACAGTGGCGCGTCTCGCAGCAGACCCTGCCACGAAGCCCCTTTGCATTGCCGTCCTTGATCTTGATCATTTCAAGATGCACAACGAGAATCTTGGCCATCGCATCGCGGACATGCTCCTGCAAGATGTCGGCGCGCGCATTGCTGCGACCGCCGGGGTTGATGACCTGCCAATTCGTTTCGGCGGCGATCAATTTGTCCTCCTTACGCCCTCGAGCAACGATTCGATGCACGGGCGTTTCAGCCGATTAATCACATCGTTTGAGCAGCCGTTCGAGGTTGACGGCATCCGCGTTCGTCTCTCGGTTTCAGCCGGCATCGTTGAGTGGAATCCGCACACCACCGACTTTGAGACGGGGCTCTATCAGGCCGAGCAGGCGTGCATCGCCGCCAAGGAACGCGGTCGTGATCGGTGGGTTGCCTTTGGCGCTGAAGACCGTCAAGTTGTCGTTGAGCGGCGCCGTGTGGGTCGCGTTCTTGCCGATGCAATCGCTGCGCAGAAGGTGCTCGCCCATCTTCAGCCGATCGTCGACCTCGCAACGGGCGCTCCGGTGGGATTTGAAATGCTCGCTCGCTTGGTCGACCCGCCATCGGGCGTGATCATGCCATCAGTATTCATTCCAATTGCCGAGGAGAGTTCGCTCATTGATGCGCTCGGTATGAGCGTGTTCCGTTCCACATGCCAACTGTTGGCGTCCGCAGGTCCGCAGTTCGACGGCCTGACCGCCAATGTGAACGTATCGATCCGCCAATTGATGCGCGACGGCTTCCCGAAGGCCGCCGCCGCCGCTGCCGCCGAGTTTGGCGTGGCACCGAGCCGCCTGTGCCTCGAAATCACCGAAAGTCAATGGCTCGACGGTGACGGTCCAGCGCGCAGCGCGCTTCTGGAACTGAAAGCACTCGGCTTCCGCCTCGCGCTCGATGACTTCGGTACGGGGTACGCCTCGCTCAGCCTCTTGCAGAGCGTGCCGTTCGACGTAGTGAAGATTGACCGCAGTTTCACCGCTAGTCTTGGCGACAATGGGCGCGGCACTGCGCTGTGCGAGGCTGCTCTCCGCATGGCGGCCGCGTGCGGAATGCGCGTTACCGCCGAGGGCGTTGAGACCCAAGAACAAGCCGATTTGCTGCGCGTCATGGGCTGCCAGCAAGGGCAGGGCTACTTGTGGTCGCGACCGCTGCCATCTGCTGATGCAATCGCATGGATTGAGAAGCGTCAAGCGCAGCCAGTTTACTAAACACCATGCACCCAAATGCAAGGCGCCCTTCGCATCACTGCGAAGGGCGCCTTGCTTGTTTGTTGCTACTAACTATCAGTCTGTTACTTGGCCAGCCCAGCATCGATCGCCGTGCGCAGACCCTTGTCACCTTCTGGTCCAAAGCCCACTTCGATCTTCTCTACCTTGCCATCCTTACCAATCACGATGAGGGTGGGGATGCCAGAGATGCCGTAGGCAACGGCTAGTTCATCGCCCGCCAAGAGGCACCCGTAGGTGTAGCCCTTGTCGGTCATGTACTTCTTGCCAGCGCCTTCCTTCTTCTCCCAAGTGTTCACGCCCAAGATGACAACATCCTTGCCCTTGTAGTCCTCGCTGATCTTCTGAATGAACGGCATCGCCTGCTTGCAGGGTCCGCACCAAGTGGCCCAGAAGTCAAGCAGAACAACCTTGCCCTTGAGTGATGCAAGCGTTACTTCCTTGCCAGCAAGATCCATGAGCTTGAAGTCGAGGGCGGCTTCACCGGCCTTGACCTTCATCTGTGGGCCCTGGCCTTGTTCATCTTCGGCAGCGGCTTCTTGCTTCTTGTAGCCAGCAGGAGCAGCGGTCGCGAAGGTCTTGTCGTCCATCGTTGGGTCGGACTTGACGCCATTGAATGTGGCGGTGGTGTTCATGCCGGACATTGCTTCTTCGCCGGGAATTTCCGTTGCACTTGCAACGCGGCGTGGCAGTCCGTCAGTACGGGCGAATGCGATCGTCTCAGTGATGCGCATTTCCTTCGCTGGAACCGGCTTGCCTTCATCATCTTCCCCGCCCTCAAGCTTCATGCTGCGGACAACCTTGACCACATCGCATGGGGTTCCATCAAGGGTCTCTTCGCCGACGATGGTTGCGGCAACCAGCTTTGGCTGGTCGTCCGGACTTCCGCCCATGGCGGCCATGTCCATACGGTTCTCGATGTACCACTGCGGCAGAGCGGCGGCGCGTTGGCCCAGCAACTGGAACCACTGCGCATCGGACACCGTGTAGCACTTCTTGGCTTCGTCAATCATGACCGCGCCCTTGCCGTCGAACGCGAAGCGCATCTGCGTCTTGCCATCCTTCATGGACTCAAGTACGAAGCGCCCGAACGGAGCGGGACCGCCACTGTCATTCTTAAAGTCAAGCACCACGTGTGACTTGCCATCAAGCCCCGGTGGCAACATGGCGGGGTCGATGCCCTGCACCTTCATTTCAGCAACCATTTCAATGCCCTTCAACTTCTTCACAGTCTCAATGGCGCGGTCGTGGATCGCCTTCGCCTTCGCGTCGATCACATCCGGAGCCTTCGGGGCTTCGGGGGCGCCGGGGGTCTTGGTCTGGGTAACGAGCGGAATCGCCTTCCGGGTCACCATTGGGACGCCTTGGACAGGGGTGCCCTTGGCGGTTCCAGGAGCCCTGTCGTCAGCGGTAGCGGGTAGGGCGCAGGTCAGCGCCATGGATGCGGTGAGTAGGAGCGACGCGGAAATGGAAAGTGGTGCTTGAAGCATGTCGGGACGATACTCTTTCAATGATGACCCGGCGACCTGTAACCCGCCCCGTAATGATTGTGCTCGCCTTGTTCGGCCTCGCTAGCGGTGCGATCATGATCGCCCGCGAAACCCTGCCAGCACGAACGGTTGCCCCGGATCCCGCCCCCCCCGTCCTTGCCTTTGAGCCATCAACACTGGCCATGGGTGAGCTCGTAGCGGACGCCCCTAAGACCATGGCGGTCACGCTGCGGAACATCTCGAAAGGCACTATTCGCGTCACCGCGGCGATTGCCAACTGCGGATGCACAACGTCAACATTCCCGCCGGATCCGATTCCCGCCGGCGGCACCGCCGAGGCGCTCGTCACCGTGAAGGCTCCGACGACGCAGGATGAGTCGCTCATGAAGTCCGTCACCTTCTTGGTGGACGGCGCCAATCCTGTTTCGCTCACGGTGCTCGGTCATGTCATGAAGGCGGCACCCGGCGCTGTTGCACCGCCAACCACCGTGGACTCGGTAGAAGAACTCGCGCTGTCAGATCGTCCGACCGTGTCGCCGCCAACCACGCCGCCAGCGGTCCCCGCGCCCGGCACCGCCACTCAGCCGCTCGCTGCCGCGCCGACCACGAAGCCTGCAACTCCCGTCACGCCCACCACCCCGCACGCGCCGCCGCAGCCCATTACTTTCGCGCGCGCCAATCCGCCCATTCAGCCCGGCGCTCGTGTTTCGTTTCCATCATTGGCCACATGGGTCAAGGGCACGCCGATCACTTCGTTCACTCCGGGCAAGGTGTATGTCTTTGAGTTCTTTAGCACCTCCTGCTCGCACTGCAAGGAATTTGCGGAGCTCGTAACGCGCTTGGCGCGGACGTACGGAGCGCAGGGTGCAGAATTTATAGCCATTACCGACGAGGAAGCGCCCATTGTCAAGGCCTGGCTTGATCAGCCTGGGAAGCTCAACGAAGTGCCGTATTCAGTGGTCTCAGACCCCGATCGATCAGCAATGATCACGCTGCAGAACGGCACGTTCCGCAACTTCAATCCACGCTTCTTCGTGATTAAGAACGGCATCGTGCAGTGGTTTGGTCATCCCAAGGAAGCCGAAGAGCCGATCGCCAAAGTGGTCGCTGGAACATGGGATCCAGAAACCGTCCGCGCTGCGGCAATCACAGATTCCATGGTTGCGCGCGGCAAGGATCTCTTAGACCGCGTGGCGCGCGACTGTGACAAGACCGGCGATTGGACTCCGATGTACACGGCACTCGATGCAGTGCGCGCAGTCATTCCGGAGCGCGCGAGCCAATACGACTCCCAGCGCTTCGTCATCATGATTGGTCTTGGTGAAACGCCAGATGCTGGATATGAATTCGGTCATCGCATTGCCAAGGAGTATGCGCAAGACATGACCACCACGCGCTCACTTGCGCGGGCCATCTTGCAGTCTCCGTATGCAAAGCGCCGCGATCTTGATTTCGGCATGGAACTCGCGCTCGCCGCCGACACATTGGCCAAGGGTGAAGACGCGCGCGCTGCCGACACGCTGGGTCTCGCGTGGTTCTCAAAGGGCAACCGAGAGAAGGCCATTGAGAACGGCGAACGCGCCGTGCGTCTTGAGAAAGACCAGAAGACCCGCGAACAGTACGAACAGTCGCTGCAGAAATTCCGCACCGGAACCCCCGGTCCTGAGCCAACCAAGCCGCGTCCTGCTCCCACTCCCGACCCCGCGCCGGCGCCCGGTGCGCCAGCCGCTAAACCCGCGCCGGGCCCAAGTGCGCCAGCTGCGTCAACGCCACCGAGTTCGCATGCCAACGCCGCGCCAGCAACGCCTCCGCACCAGTGATGAGTGTGAGCATCAGGCCGCGTGATTGCGCAGTTACTGATCTGCCGGTTTGCCTTCAGGCGCGCGAATCCGTATTGAAATATCCCGCTTTCGAATGGACTGAGAGAAGTCGTCCATCCCAGCCCGCTTGGCGTCTTCAGTGATGTCAGCCTGCTGTTGCACTGTCTCAAAGTTCGAGCCAGAATCGATCCATCCGTCGTTCCACGCTTGTTCTTCCCACGTGCCGTTCAGAAGTAATCGTGGTGATGGAAAGAGCGGAATGCGCTGGCCGAGTGCAGTGCGCAGAATGTCCACGCCGCAACTCTGCGTGATGGCGTTGTACCAGCGCGGGTCGTGTGTGACCTCAATCGAATGCAACGCGTAGCGCTCGAACAAGATGCGTGCATTCTCTTGTGTGCACTGAATTCGATAGCGGCGCACCGTTTCGCCTCGAAAGTTGGTACGCACGCGGACAACATCTCGCTCATCCGCCCATACATAGATCAGCGTGTATTGCCTAAACAACCCGCCTACCGCTGAGTATTGCTGCCCAACTCGTTTGCGCGCTTCGATCGAGACCGCCAAGTAGGTCATGGTTCCGTCGGCGCGCTGAAATCCGAAGCTCACGAAATTATGGCAAATGCGCTGCGGTCCCCAGAATGAGAAGAACAGGTCAACAGTGCGCAGTTGTGACATGTCATAGGTGCGCTCCACCCAGACTTCTTCGCAGTCGGTATCGCTGCTGCGATAGCGGAAGTTTCGAATGCCTGTCACGGTTGCTTCGTTGCCGTTCACCGCAAAGGTGGCGGATTCCTGCACGTCTGCCTGCCAGTCCGCGTGCGCGGGTGCAGGGACGAACCAGAACCATGTGAGCACTGAGCCCCACAATGCAATCAGGATCATCCAACGGACCGCCCGCGGGCGCGCATAGCGCGGCATCGGTCCGGCGGCGCATGCCACACACGCCAATGCGAACGCCGTGCCCATGGACCACGTGATAGTCGACGGTCCAAGCGGTCCGTATGCCATGGCCATTGTGCACCACGCCGTGAATACCAGCCACACCAGTCCAAACGGCGTCCGCCACGCAATACCAAAGGCGTGGTGAACCAAGCGATTGCGCGTCGGCGGTGGATCTTGATGAACGTGTGTCATGGCTGCTTGAAGGAAGTGATTCGTGTGAAGAGCAGGGCGCCTGCCAGTGGAACGGCAACGGCCAGCACGTTCCATGACCAGCTCGGCACTTCGCCGCTCGCGTATGCACTGCCACACGCAGCTGCGGTTCCTGCCAGTGTTCCTGCCACCACAGAGATGGCTCCGGCCGCGGAGGGCATGCGTGGGCTTCGTGGAACGCACCCAAGAAGCGCAATAGTTCCGGCGGTTCCGGCGACCGCCACGCACATTACGGCGAGTGATGGAAATCCTGTCATGAGTGCGCAGCCAGCCATTCCGGTACATGAAACCGCGAGAGCGCAGAGCGCAGTGCGAAGTCCACACATAGCCATCGCGCCGGATGCCAGCGCGCATACGGCGGCAACCAACGCACGCCCCCCGTTACTAGCGCCCGGAAATGAAACCAACGCCCCCACGCCGCACGCAGCAAGCAGCGTTGCAGCAGTCACAATCGTGCGCCGACGCGCTGGTGCCGCCGCCGTGAGCAGTGCAAGTATGGGTGATGCGAATGCCAGTACCAGCGCAACCAGCCCAAGACGGTGCCAGCGTTCGAATGGACCGTCGTCATCTTTCGCTTCAACGGGCAATTGCCGCAGCAGCGCCGTGAGATCCACTTCGTGCACAAATGAAATGAGAAACGCGATCGCCAGCGCGTACGCCACGCAGCACTCAATGATCGCCGCTCGGTGGCGCAGTGGCCCAAGCAATGCCGCGCAAGCGATAGCGCTTCCCACCAACATCGGCAGGAGCACAACGCTCAGCAGGTAGCTCACTGCGGCTTTCCACCGACGGCATCGCCCTCAAGCGCAATAATTAACTTCACTTCATCGCCGAGTGCTTTCGCTGGCTTCTCCACGCCCCACTTCATGCCGAAGTCGCTGCGCTTGATGGTGAGGTTGCACTCGAAGCCCACCTTCATGCCCGCGGGTCCATTGCCAATGCCGGTTGCAACGCAGTCGACTTCAACGGGCTTGGTCACGCCGTGCAGCGTGAGGTCACCCTTCACCATCCAGTGCCGGTCGCCAGCAGCAGTTGCGCCGGTTGACTTGAAGGTGATGGTGGGAAACTCCTTCGCGTTGAAGAAGTTTGGACCCTGAAGATTGCCATCAAGCTTCTCGCTGCCAGTGTCGGCATTGGAAATCTTGGCAGTGATGTCGAAGACGGGCGCAGCGGTTGGCTCCATCGTCCACTTCACTGTTCCTTCGAGAGCCTTGAATCGCCCCCAGAAGAGCCCCGCCTCCAAATGCTGGATGCGGAACAGCGCCACCGAGTGCACCGGATCAAGCGTGATGGTGGCTGGATCCACTTTCACTTCGGGCGCAGCTGCGATCCCAAGCGATGCGGCAAGAAGAACAGCAAATCGGATGCGTGGTTGGGCAAGGGTCATGATGGAGGGCACTGTACGAATCTGGATCGCATCGCGTCGCGGGACAGATTGGCCACGCGGTAGTGGAAATGGTTCGTTCGCCGCTAAATATTCACCACGAATCTTTGTACAGAACGCTGCTCAGCGCCTATTTCGGCAGTATTTATCAGCCATCAAAGAATCTTCATTTCATTTTGCACAAGCGTGATGGGTGGCACCCGTGGATTGCGTTCTCGTTTGCGGAAGAAGAGTTAAGGGCATGTTTGAAGCGTTGCTCCCCCAGCGCTGAGTTTGAGTTGTTCCCGTTCCCTGTTCCCGTTCCCTATTCCATTTCGGAGTCTCCCCCATGTCTTCCCGAACCCTTTTCGCGTCTATTGCCGTTCTTGCTTCCGCCGGTTACGCCGTTGCGGACACCTCATCGATCTTCTACACCGTTGATTCCGCTGCCTGGGCCGCATACGCCACGAACGCCGGCGCTTCAATCAGCACCGAGAACTTCTCAGCCATATCAAGTGGTTTCTATGGTTCCGGAGTATCCGGAGCCGTGTCAGGTATCAGCTGGACAGCGACCGCCACCGGCGGCGTCTCGGCCTACTCTGGCTTGGTTTCCACAAGCGCGGGCTCAACCACTCTGAATTTCGCCATTTCGCCAGGTGTGAACGGCATCGCCGGAAACATCTACGGAACAGATGCCAAGTTCGTGGCCGTCCCGGCGATCATCACCGTGACGCTGACCGATTCGACCACCTATGTGGGCTACTCAAACGGTCCATCTGACTTCATTGGGTTCTATTCCTCATTGGCCACCATTTCCAGCCTTTCCATCCAAGTGGCTGGTACGGGCGCCGGCGCGACCTACGCCACGGTGGACAACCTTTACTTCGCATCTGTCCCGGCCCCCGGAGCGATTGCGCTCATCGGCGTGGCGGGGTTGGTTGCTCGTCGCAGGGAGCGGCAGGCCTGACCAAGGACGGGAACAGTTATAGAACAGTATGAGAATGTGACCCCGCCGAGCGCCCGTGCGCTCGGCGGGATTTCTTTTCATAATCTCCATAACTTCTTGCACAGAAGCCACTTACGCCGCTTGCAACAGGCTTCGCCGGGACTCGTGGCGTGACCTTGGTGACCCCAGCCAAAGAATCTTCGGTCCCCCGAGAGAATCTTTCCGGTGATTCCTTGCATCCCGCGCAAGTCGGGGCATATTCCCTTCGTCGGTGTGCAAATGTTGGAAAGGTGTACGTCTTCCCGGATGTGCAAACACGTGATTCCTCCTTGGATTTACGTGGTTTCCAATTTGTGTTCCTGTCTGCAGTTTCCGTTCGGTTCCCTCACTCGGAGTTTCCCCAAATGTCAATTCGAATCGCTTTCTCAGCTGCGGCTATGACCGTAGTGATGGCCCAGGCCGCATCTGCGAGCATGGTCACTTTCACCAACGCGTCCCTGTGGAACTACTTCACAACCAACCAGGGCGGTACGGTTGTAAGCGAGAATTTCAACTCGTACTCCGGCTTCTACGCCAGCGGCCTCATCGGCAACGTCAGCGGCATCCAGTGGACGGCGAGTGCGGCTGGAGACCTCTACGCGGATCTCGGCTACATGTCGACGAACGCCCCCTCTCAGTCCCTCACATTCGCGTTGTCCCCAAGTGTCCAGGGAGTTGCAGGGAACTTCTTCGCTACGGACGCGAACTTCGGCATCCTCCCCGCCATCATTGGTGTTCAGCTCGCTGACGGCTCGGCATACGTTGGCTACGCAGCATCCGCCGCTGATTTCGTTGGGTTCTACTCAACCGGTGCCGCGATCTCGAGCATCTCAGTTTCAGTGGCAAACGTGAGCGGCACTCAACCTATCTGGGCCACCGTTGACAACCTCTACTTCGCAGTGGTGCCAGCACCAGGCGCACTGGCTCTGGTCGGCATCGCCGGTCTCGTCGGTGGCGCTCGCAAGCGCCGCTAAGAAGAGAACCGCACGGAACTACGGAAACTCTGCAGGGGCGACCATCACGGTCGCCCCTGTTTCATTTGGGTGGTGCGTCAGGCGAGGGGCGTTCGTGGTCGCGTTGCCAGTGACACCAGGATGCCGGCCAATGCGCCGAGCGGGATGGTGACGAGGGCTGGCTGGCTAAACGGCATCCAAGCATCGGCGCCGGGAAGGCCGTAGACCTTCTCAAACGCGTCCTTGGAAAGCAGTACCCATGCCAAGCTTGAAGACAGCCCCACAATGATGGCGGTGGCAATCCCCTCCTTGGTGGCGCGCTTCCAGAAGAGCGCCATGAGCAGCGCGGGGAGGTTGGCGCTCGCCGCAACATTGAAGGCCCACCCGACAAGGAATGACGCGTTGAGGTCCTTGCATAGGAGCCCAAGAATCATGGCGCACGTGCCCAGCACCAATGCTGCAATACGCGCAATCCGCACTTGCGAGCGATCATCAGGCGTGCGGCCGAGCACGGTGATGACCAAGTCGCGTGCCACGGCGCCGCTGCCTGCAAGCACCAATCCACTGACCGTTCCAAGCACGGTGAAGAATGCCACGCTTGAGATCAGCGCAAAGAGCACGCTGCCAAAGCTGCGCGCCAAGAGCGGCGCGGACATGTTGCTGTCGGAAGTATCAAGCGCGCCCCCGGTCATTGCGCCAAGCCCCAAGTACAACGTAAGAATGTAGAACGACCCAATGGCACCGATGCCCACCACAGTGCTCAGGCGCGCACTGCGTACATCACGCACGGTGTAGTAGCGAATCAAGATGTGTGGCAGGCTGGCCGTTCCCAAGAAGAGCGCCAGCATCAATGAGACGAAGTCAACACGGTCAAGCATGCTTCCAGAGCGCAAGCCGCGGAATGTGGGGCTGTTGCCTGGTTGGAGCAGCACATCGCCACGGATCGTCTCTGGGGTAGCCATGCTGTGCGTGGTGCCGGCGTCATCCTTCGCGGTGATGGTGCGCCATGCAGCGACATCGCTCGCAGAGAAGACGCGCAGGAAGTCAATGGGGCCAAGTGGGCCAGTGCGCGCGCCTTCGGTGCGCACAAGACCATCAGGATCCACCGCGAAGTTTGTTGCGTCGCCGTTTGGCCCTTCCATGATCGCCCACGCAGGCAATGCAACTACTGATCCAACATTGCGTGCTGGCGCCTCGCGCGCGGGGCCTGCAGCGCGCACTTCGAATCCGCGACCAAGGATTAATGCAGCCAACATGGCGCATAGTGAGAGCAATAGCCCGCCCTTAATGAACTGCACCCAGGTGGTGCTGACCATTCCTGCGGTGGTCACGATCACAGTCACTACTACGCCAACAAGTCCAACTCCCACCCATGATGGCAGCCCTAATAGTGGTTTGATCAGTGCACCCGCGCCAACCATTTGCGGAATCAGATAGAAGAGGCTGACAAGCAGCGTGCTGATTGCGGCGGCAAGTGTCACCAGTCGCGAACCGAAGCGTGCGTTCAATGCATCGGCAAAGGTGTACTTGCCAAGCTTACGAATGGGCTCGGCAACGACGAGTAGCGCAACGATCCAGCCAGCGAGGTATCCAATTGAATATAGGAATCCGTCGTAGCCCCAGAAGGCGATGAGTCCGCAGATGCCCAGGAAACTTGCGGCAGACAGATAGTCGCCAGCAAACGCAATACCATTCACAAACCAGCCAATCTGCCCGTGCGCTGCGAAGTAACCCTTTGCACTTGATGCGCGTCGCCCAAGTAGTGAGCTGAGTACGAGCACAGTCACGGTGAACGCCGCGAAGACGCCAACGGAAATCCAGTCGGTCGGCACAGTGGTGGTCTGCATGTCAGCCTTGCTCCGGAAGGCGAAGTGCAGCAAGCGCGACGATGAAGGCAAGCACGATGAGTGCAAATCCCCAGACCACGGCAAGGTTGATGCCGCCGATGACAGCGGTCGCCAAGAGTGCGGGAGCAGCCACCGCTACACCAATGAACCCGCCGTACGCGGATACATAGACAGCAAGCAGAGTCCATCGCTTCCAGTCACGGCGGCGGTAGGGGATTGGGGCACTCACTCGCGGACGCGTTGCAGTTGGGTTCGGCACGGTCGGGAGGATAGGAGAGGAAGCCCGGGGAGATGCAGACCGTACTGTGGCGGTGAACCGGGCATGAAAGAAGTTCGCTGCTCGAGGGGTGGCCTCGAGCAGCGAACTTGGAGTAGCAATCAGATATGGCGCTTCGGTCAGACCGGGCAGTTGCCCCAAGCACCCAGCATCAGACCAAGGTCGGCACCATTGACCTGGCCGTCGCCGTTCAGGTCAGCAGCGCACGGGCTCGATGGGCATGGACCCCATACTCCGAGCAGCATTCCAAGATCCGCGCCATTGACCACGCCGTCTTGGTTGAGATCGGATGGGCATGCTGGTGGGGGCGGGGTGGCTGGGCCAACAACTCCATAGGTCTCAGTGAGCATTCGCGCTGGCTTGTAGCGGGGGTCCGCGGTTGTTCCGTTGGAATACTGACCGAAGTTGTAGTTACCAAAGACACCGTTGACGTAGTAACCCAAATTGTTGAATGATCCGCCCTTTGATTGCAGGTAGACCACTCGTAGTCCCTGAGCTGCGGCGAGGGTTGCGGTGTCTCCAAGCAGACGGATCGCAACGTAATACCCACCAAGCCCGGCATTGCTCGTGGTTTCCAGTTGAATTTGGGGGCGATCGGAGGCATTCGCCCATGTCCATTCCACGCGCTCGGTGAATGGGGTGTTTGCACTGTTTAGTTGGAATGTCTTGCTGGCAATGACATCACTCGGTTCAAGGTTGCCACTTACTGCGTAGGCCATCTTTACAAGGGCTACCTCAACTCCCACTGCAGGAATGGTCGTTGCAGAGCTGCCACCCCGGTAGATACCGACGACCACCTTATTGGGGGTGAATGCATCACCGGGCTGCGCGGTGACAAAGTTACTGTTGTAGATCCACCGGGTTGTGCCATCGAGGTTGTCGGTCGGTTTGTAGTAGGTGTTGTTCTCAAAGGACTGACCGAAGGCGAGGTCGGGGGCTACCGCACCAGCGTTTGTGACAAGACCACTCACGCTGACGTTGTAACGCGCGGGGTTGGTGAGTCCTGATGTGGCATCGGTGCCAAAGGTGAAGGTGCCGAAGACGCCAGTCGAGATGGTGTACTTACCGAAGTTGTTCAAGGAACGACCAGTGGTCGGTTCATTGGCAATGCGCCAGCCGTTGAGGATGCTAGCGGCGTTCACTCCGGTGAATCGCATTCCCACCCAGAATGAGCCGTAGCCATTTGGCCCATTGACGGTACTCATCAAGTTCACCACCGGACGCAGCGACGGGTCGGTATCACCCCAGGAGAACGTGATGTTCTCAACGGTATTGGCGATGTTCTCGCCGATCGTGACGGATTGGGTGGCAATCACCGGACCGACGCCGTAGACGCCAGTGCTTGCCACGTATGTCATCTCTGAGATGTAGCACTCAACGGTCACTGACGGTGCGGGGGCCGCTGCCGAGCCAACTCGTTGGATACCCATCGTCACGGAATTGATTCGTGCGCTCGTGCCACCGTTGGCCTTCACGCCGCAGCCCATATAGCTGATAACGTCAGAGCCGTAGGATGTTTTGTAGGTTGTTGTCGACGATGTTTCGTTGAAGAACACCGGGTCTGTTTGCGCGTGCGCGGCGGAAATGATGCAAACCGTGGCGAGTGCGGCAATGGTGGACTTAAAGATCGACATCAGTTTGGGTTCCTTGCGTTTCAGTGCGACGAGTAAGAAGTGTGGGCTGCCGAGTGCAGTGATTCGTGCCCACCTGTTTAGGCGGAATGAGTCGCTGATCCGTGTAGCGCGGAAACGGAAAATAGCACAACTTTTCTGGCGAGCAAGGGATAGCAAGGGATATCGGACGATTTGCCACGAGTTGTGTGAATGACACCGCTCCTCAGGAAATGCAGGCAATGGGGTGCCGCCTCTTAGCCGCCGAGTTAGTTGAAAATCTGAACAAGTGCTTGAATCGTCAATGAATCGATTTACGAAACGACACGCGCGGCAGTCGCGTGGCACCCAGTGCCATTGGTTTAAATCAGGTTGAGTGCATAGATCCCCCACGCTTCGCTTCTTCTCCAATGATAAACATTAATTCGAGCCCCACCACCGGCAAATCATGGACCAGTCTTCAATGGGACGCCATCTCGTCCGCTCACCGTCTGCAACTGCTTCAATTCATTGAGGGGGCCGGTAAAGCCTCCATCAAGGAATTGAGTGCCTGGACTGGTCGTGCGGGTACTTCGCTGTATCCGCATTTGGAGATCTTGGAGGCCGCGGAGCTAGTGGCTGTTGAGGTTGAGATGGGCAGAGGGCGACCGCGGCGCATATATCGCCCGGGGGTAGCTGTCGGGTGGTCGCGAAACTCGGGCGGCACGGCAAACAGCAACGACTCGGCCATCTCACTCGGCGTCCAACTTCTCAGCGATTTGGCATTGCGTTTGCGCCGCTGGGGCAAGGCGCGTGGGACCAAGTCTTCTGTTGTTGCAGGCCCCGATCGAAGTGCTGCACTCATTTCTGAGACCACCTGGCTTGATGATGATCAGCGTGAACAAGTGAATGTCATGGTCGACGAACTCATGGCGTTCGTGCGTACTGCTCGTGAACAGCGGCGCGGCAAGCGTCACAATGTGGCCGTGTATCACTTCCCCGACATCACGCTCCGTGAAGCGCGTGACGGCGCTGCTGAATAGCAGATCGCCCGGCGGTATCTGCGCCCTTGATCGCCTGTACTACGGCGGTGGCTGTCACGGGGAACGGCTGGTTGTGGATTGTCTCGGAGGCGATCGTTGCTCGCTCGGCGATGCGTAGAAGGAGTGCATCGCTCGGGTCATGAAGCCCGATCTCGGCAAGCGTGACGGGCAAGCCGACGGATGTGCAGAAATGCAGCACCGCCGCAATTTCCTCTTGCGGAGCATCTTCAAGCATCAATTGCGCCAGTGTTCCAAAGGCAACCTTCTCACCGTGATGGAACGCGTGCACCTCGGGCGCAACGGTGAGGCCGTTGTGGATGGCATGCGCGGCTGCTAATCCCGCTGATTCAAATCCGATGCCGGACAGCAGTGTGTTCGCTTCGATGATTCGCTCAAGCGCTGGCGAGGGCGTGGCGTTCGGCGTCTTCATGGCGTCCAACGCACCCAAGCCGTCCTCTTGCAGGATGCGCCAGCAGAGTTCTGCGATCGCCATACCCGCCCCGGTGGAAACACCGTTGCGTGAGTTGCGCGCGCCGCTTCGCATGCATGCGCGTGCTTCAAACCAAGTGGAAAGTGCGTCGCCCATACCCGCCACTAAGAGGCGCACAGGTGCGCGCGCAATGACTGTGGAATCCACCAAGACCAAGCTTGGGTTGTGCGGGTGAAAGAGATAGGTTTCAAACAGACCTTCATCGCTGTAGACCGCTGAGATGGCGCTGCATGGCGCGTCGGTTGACGCGATGGTTGGACAGCAGACAGCGGGCATGCCAAGTTCTGCAGCGACGGCACGACCAGTGTCGAGCGCTTTGCCGCCGCCAGCTCCCACGATCACCTGTGCGCCGCATGCCTTCGCCGCCGCGCACCCGCGCGCGATCTCTGAGCGCGAGCATTCGCCGCCAAACGGATGAATCACGAACGGCATGCCCGCTGCTGCGCATGCGCTCGCCCACGTTGGCTCAAGTTCTCGCCGTGCCGATCCGCTTGCAATGATGCAAATTGGACCACGCAGGCCGAGCCCCAACATTTCGGTAGCCAGGCCTGATGTGGCGCCCGGACCTTGCGAATAGCGGAGTGCAGAAACAAGTACTTTGTTCATGGAGTCTTTGGTGCAGGTGCGGCGTTGATGGGTAGTTCAAGCGTGATGAATGAGATCTTGCTGGTGGAATCGCGTTCAAAAAGTATTCCAATGCGTGAGTTACCGAGCGCAACAGGCACGCTGTACGCAAAGCTGCCGGCATAGATGGGTAGTGCCCGTGGCCATGTGGCGCCGCCGTCGGTAGAGATCCACGCTTGACCGTTTGTGCGGTCCTTTGCGCTTGCCGGGCCGGTACAGACGAGGCACGGCGCGCCCACGCTTGATGCCGCGACTAATCCACCCATGCATGAGGGGTCAACAAGGTCTGGCACTGCCTGCAGTGTGCTCCACGATGCTCCGCCGTCGGTGGAAACCGCGGACTTTCGGCGACCGCCGCCGCCGAATTGTCGCGCCACTAAGAGGAGCGAGCCATCTGGGCGTTCGGCCATTTGCACTTCGTTACCGCGACCAGCGCTGTCTTCTGGTGCCGGCGAGCCGATTTTCCATTCGTCGCCGCCATCGTCGCTCAAGGCGGCGTACACGCGCCATTTGCCGGCAGGGCCTTCGTTGAAGGGCATCACCACGCGGCCAGCGTGGCTTCCGTTCACAAGTTGGATGCCGATGCCGGGTCCGGTGGCGACGCTGGTGACTGGTGCCGGGCGCTTCACTTGGCGAGAGACATCGCGGGGCGGCGACCATGTTTCGCCGCGGTCATCCGAATGCATGAGGAGTGTGCGGCAGGTGTCTGGTCCATCGAAGCCGGTCGCTACTGATCCTTCGCCCTTGCCGGTGGGGTATGACTGGAACATCAGCAGTACGCGACCAGCGTGGGGACCACTCGTCAGATTCACAGCGCACGGGTTGTTGAGCGAGCGCCCGGGTTCGTCGAGCACGGTACGCATGGCGCCCCAGGTTGCGCCGGCGTCGTCACTGGCTCGCACCACAATATTGTTTGAACCGTTGTCGGCTTGGGAGCCTCGAGCCTCGGCGAACGCTAACAGCCGCCCGGAGGTGGTTCGGATGATTGACGGGATGCGATAGACCGCGTGGCCGCCCTCGCCGCCCACAAAGACGTCGGTTGGAACCAGGGCAGCGGTGCCGGCGAGCATGGTGATGGTGGCCAACATGGCAGCGGCTTGGGCGAGGCGTGCCGAGAGGCGGGCTGTCACTCGCCAGGTGGGAAGGGAATGGCGATTCTGGTGGGACACCGGGCTCATTCTCAAAGGCTAGTTCCGCACGATGCCCAAACTGGTGCCCTGGCGCTACTTAGAAGGCCTCTCAAAAGAACTTTCACGATTTATTGCGGATTGATGATCCGTAGTGGAGGGAAGTTGCGCCTAAGAAGGTGGACCTGCCTTCCGGGAGGTTTCGTTGGGCGATGTAGCCCTTTGTTCGTCCAACCCTTGACGCTGTTTCAGACTTTCCTGAGTACCACATATGAAGAACACAATACTTGCCGTTTCCGTCGTTGCCACCCTTGCCGGTCTTGGCATGTCCTCCATCGCTTCGGGTGCTGTGGTGGTGATCAATAGTCGGGCTGCGTGGGATGTGTATGTTGGATTCCAAGGCGCGACGGTGGCTACGGAGAACTTTCAGAGTTTCCAAATTGGCTACCAACCATCAGCCACGGGGACCGCGGGTGGTACGACATGGACCGCCAACGCTTCTCTCGGTCAGATTACTTTCCAAGAGCTCGGTGGTCATCGGATCATTTCCACCGCCTTGGGCGGAAGAACGCTGAATTTCACCTTCGCTCCAGGCGTTCAAGGTATCGGCGGGGAGATGTTCGGGACGAACGCCGCCTTTGCGGTGGTGCCCGCCGAGATTACGGTGACGCTCGCTGATGGCACCTCGTACGTCAATGACCAAACCTCCGCGTCTGATTTCGTTGGTTTCTACTCTAACGGTGCAGCGATCGCGAGCATTTCGGTGTCGACATCAACTGAGGCCACCTACGTCACTGTTGACGACCTGTACTTCGCCACCGTGCCTGCTCCAGGCGCTCTGGCCTTGCTCAGTCTCGCTAGTGTTGTGGGTGGACGAAGCCGTCGCCGTGCAACTTCGGCAGCCGTCTGACAAGTATTAATAAGTCATTCGCCGATAGTTCACTTAGTCACCATCACTTCGCCATTTCCGGGACCTTTCAATCATGAAAAATACAACACTTGCCATCTCCGCTCTCGTGACCCTCTCTGCAGTTCAAGGGGCTTCGGCCGCAGTCGCCGTCTTTACGAACTACAACGTTTGGGGTAGCGCCGTCACTGCTGGCGGACACTCGATTGCCGTTGAGACATTCAACAGTTACGGTCCGGGCACGGCTACCTCGCTCACTGGCAGCCCGCTCCCTGCTTCCGGCATCACTTGGACGGCGACCGCGCCAACGCATGGCCTGGTGACGGACGGCGCCACGTTGCGCCCAGCCACTGCCACGGACGACTTGGTGTTTGACTTCCAGCCAGGAGTTCAGGGTATCGGTGGCAACATCTATAGCAGTGTTCTTGGAACTCCTCCAGTTCCAACCTTTGCGTTCATCGAAGTGACGCTCGCAGACGGCGTTTCCTACTTTGGAAATTCGAACAATGCGCAGATGTTCATCGGTTTCTATTCCGACACCACATCCATCGCAAAATTGACTATCAAGGTGTATCAGGGCGGTGGCGCGACTTCATACGCAACAGTGGACAACCTGTACTTTGCAGTGCCGGCTCCTGGTGCACTCGCACTGCTCGCCACCGCGGGTCTGATTGGCGGCCGCAATCGCCGCCGCGCATGATCCCCTCACGGGCTTGACTTACACACAGTAACCCTACAGTGGCGACCGTAACGGTCGCCACTGTTTCGTTTGGGGGGTCGGTCGCGTTTCGCGTCGCATCGCATGCGTGCGTGTATTCGTCCCCATCGCGATTAGGCGTTCAATTACTCCGCGGGGCTGTTGCGGTTGTGCAGGATCTGCGGCTCGCGCGGGACCACGGTCACTAACTTGCAGGACTGCAGTATGCGGCGCGGGCTGGATTCGCCTGCCGCAAAGCGTTGCATGAAGTGCTGCACTGCCGCGGGCTCCCAGAGCGAAATCATGGGCTCGATCTCAGATGTTTCCTGATTCAGGAATGTCACCGCGTCCATTCCGGGCGCGCGCGCTTCAAGCAGGCGGCGGATGTCTTGCGTTTCAAGGAATGGGTAATCGCATCCGATCACGATCCACGCAGCATCCGACGCGCGCAGGAAAGCGGCGTGTATTCCGCTTGCAGGGCCGTGACCGGGCGCCTGATCAAGAAGGCCCGATTCGCCAATTCCCCAGTCATCACGTTGCTTTGTGGTGCAGGACCAGTAGGTGCGCGCGCAGATCGGCGCCAAGATGTCAGCCGCCGCGCGCCACTGTGGCTGTTCGCCGTAAGTGATTTCTGCTTTGTCGCGGCCCATGCGGGAACTTGCCCCGCCGGTGAGCACCAGTCCGTGCAGCTCAGTTGCCAACAGTCGCCTTCGCTTGGATCGCCTTCATTTGGATCGCCTGCACTTGCGTCGCCCTCACCAGGGACACGATCACTGACTTTGAAGTTGGCGTGTGGCTTCCTTCTGCGAAACTATCAATCGGCACCAACACATTGGTCTCCGGAAAGTAACTCGCCAGGCATCCGCGCGGTATCTCATAGGACACGATGCGGAAATTGCGCGCGCGTCGTTCGGTGCCGTTGTAGTGACTCACGATGTCCACGGCGTCGCCATCGGCAAACTGGTGTGACGTTATGTCCGCCGCATTCATGAGCACTACGCGTCGGCCGTTGCGAATGCCGCGGTACCGGTCATCAAGACCATAGATAGTGGTGTTGAATTGATCATGCGACCGAATGGTGGTCATGACGAACTGCCCAGGTCCAACGGGCAACTTTGGAATGTGGTGAACAGTGAATTTCGCCTTTCCATCCGCAGTGCGGAACTCGCGTTGGTCGCGGACTGCATGCGGCAATTCAAATCCACTCGGCTGCCGAATGCGCGTGTTCATCTCTTCAAAGCCGGGAATAACGCGTGCAATACGGTCGCGGATGGCGTCATAGTTCGCAACGTATCCACTCCAATCGACGCCGAGCGTTGCGCCCGCCATGGCAGCAACAATTGCTGGCTCGCTCAGTAGATGCTGCGAGGCTGGGGCAAGCGTTCCGGTTGATGCGTGGACGATTCCCATGGAGTCTTCCACGCTCACAAATTGCGCGCCGCTGCTTTGGATGTCGCGCTCGGTGCGACCGAGGCAGGGCAGCATCAATGCATGCTCGCCAGTGATGAGATGCGATCGATTCAGCTTCGTTGAAATCTGTACGGTCAGGCTGCAGTTGGTGAGCGCCTGTGCGGTGTATGCGGTGTCCGGCGTTGCCGAGAGGAAGTTGCCGCCAAGTGCGATGAACACTTTCGCTTGCCGTGCATGCATCGCGTTGATGGCTTCAACGGTGCTGTGTCCGTGTTCAACGGGCGGCTCGAAACCAAATTCATCGGCGAGGCTCTTTAAGAACGCCGGGCTTGGGCGTTCCCAGATTCCCATGGTGCGGTCGCCCTGCACATTGCTATGCCCGCGCACGGGACACGCGCCAGCGCCGGGGCGCCCGAGGTGCCCGCCCAACATCAGGAGGTTGATGATCTCCTGAATGTTCGCAACCGCGTTCTGGTGTTGGGTCAGACCCATCGCCCAGCAGCAGATCATGGCCTTTGACCTGCCGATGACGGCTGCAATTTCGCGAATCTCGGCTTCGGAAATGCCGGAGCCATCCACGATGGCGCTCCACTCTTCCGCCTCAAGATTCGCGCGGTACGCATCGAACCCTTCGGTGTATTGGCTGATGAACTCACGATCGACGCGCGCGCCCGGCGTTTCCAGGATCGCTTTCTGAATTCCCTTCAGAAGCGCAACATCGCCATTGATGCGCACCGGCACATGGTGCGTGGCAAGTGCGGTACTCCTACCAAGCATGCCGCCGACTTCCTGCGGGTGGCGGAATCGCTTCAGGCCAGCTTCTGCAAGCGGGTTGATGCTCACGATCTTGCAACCGCGGCGCGCGGCTTCTTGCAGCGTGATCAGCATGCGCGGATGGTTCGTGCCCGGATTCTGACCGATCACCACAATGCAGTCCGCTGACTCAAAGTCCTTGAGCGTCACTGTGCCCTTGCCGGATCCGATCGTTCGCATCATGCCAACGCCACTCGACTCGTGACACATGTTGGAACAGTCGGGGAGATTGTTGGTGCCGAACATGCGCACGAACAGCTGATAGAGGAACGCAGCTTCGTTGCTGGTGCGACCGGAGGTATAGAAGAGCGCCTCGTTCGGTGATTTCAGTGCCTTCAATTCATCGGCAATCACCGTGAAGGCGTTTGTCCATGAAATAGGCACATAGTGTGTGCCCCCGCGCGGCAGATACATCGGCTCGGTGAGGCGGCCTTGCTTGCCGAGTTCGTAATCGCTTTGGCGTGAAAGTTCCTCAACGGAATGCGCTGCAAAGAATGCTGGAGTGGCGCGAGCAAGCGTCGCTTCTTCAGCGATTGCTTTCGCGCCGTTTTCGCAAAATTCAAACTTGGAACGGCTGCCTACGGGGTCCGGCCATGCGCAACCGGGGCAGTCAAAGCCGGTGGTTTGGTTGACACGCAGGAGCGACGCCATGGTTCGCGCTACGCCCATTTGCGCCACGGATGTGGTGAGCGCCACCGTCACAGCTGGTGCGCCGCCCGATGCCGCCGCGGGAGCGCCAATTCGAATTGCTGGATCAAGCAACTCTGGGCTAAGAAACTGCGGGGCGCGCGGACGGTTGGTTTGTTGCTTCATGAAATGAGTTGGTGGAGCACTTGCTTCACGGGCCACACGATGAATTGGGATTCATAAACGCGTCGGAATCATCTTCGCGCAGCGCCGGGTCGCGCGGCTGCAGACATGCGAAGTCTTTTTCAATGAGCAGAAGAAGCGGTCCGGCAGGCGTGGCTTGTTCGGCAAGCATTCCAACTTCCTCCGAGTTCGCCCAGTTCAATGCGGCAGCCAACGGCACGCGAATGCGGATGGTGTTGCTTGTTAGTTCGGCGCACAGGGCGCTGGCATCGGCGCTCGTTTCAATAGAGCACCGCAGCGTCTCTGTGCCAAAGCATGTTTCATCAATCACCGCGCCAGTAGCAACGAGTTGCTTCACTTCATGTTGTTGAAGTCGCAGGCGCAGGGAGTTCTTTCGGATTCGAAGTTTCATGCCGATTTGCCAGTCAGTCGCCATTCGCCGCTGTAAACATTGAAGCGCTCGCCGCGCAGGAATCCGATCAGAGTAATGTCAAATCGCTTTGCGAGTTCAATGGCCAAGCTTGACGGTGCGCCCACGGCTACCACCATCGGAATGCCGCCCGCCAGCGCCTTCTGCGCAAGTTCAAAGCTGATGCGCCCGCTCAGGAAGAGCAGGTTGCTTGAAAGTGGCGTGTGCCCTTGCAAGAATTGCTCACCGAGCAACTTGTCGACGGCGTTGTGGCGCCCGACATCTTCGCGGATGGCAAGCAATTCGCCCGCCGAGTTGAAGAGCGCTGCCGCGTGGAGCCCGCCAGTTTCCTCAAACACCGACTGTTGTGCGCGGAGTTGGGCGGGCAACATGCGGATGGCATCAACAGAGAATCGGAATCCATCGCGCGGAATGGGGCATAGTCCGGGCACCTCAAGTGCCTCGAGCGATGCTTTGCCGCATACGCCGCAACTGGAAGTTGCGTAGAAGTGGCGCTCCACGTTGGGCCATGAAATGGTGGCGTGGTCGGCTATGCGCACCTTGACCACATTGTTTCCATCGTGCGCGCCGCTCTCTGGACCACACGGGCGGATGGTTTCGATGTCGCGTGCGGAACGCACAAGCCCTTCGGTGAGAAGAAATCCGGCAGCTAATTCTTCATCATTTCCAGGCGTGCGCATGGTGATGGAAAGGCTGCGGACGGAGCGCGCGCCGTTAGCAACAAAGTCAACGCGAATCTCCAGTGGCTCTTCAATTGCCACGCGGTCGGTGATTTCGCTGCGTTCATCTCCTTGAAATCGAACAATTGCTGTTGCCGCACTCCGCTGTGTGGCATTGCTAGCGCGATCACGGGTCATGTCACTCGCGTTGCTCATTTGCGCGAAAGCGGCGTGACGGCATCCGCCTTTGCGGCCGGTTGCAAGAGCACTCGCCGCGCGGAAGGGTGCGTGAAGTGACGATTCAAATCAAGGAGCGCGCTGTAATTGCCGACCGGGATGATGGCGGGTGCCAAGTCCATGGTGAGTGTGTAGGTCAAGCGTGTTGCATCGGTTCCTGCGCCGCGTTCAGCAGTAAATCGCACGGATCCGAGGTTTCCCGGTCCGCGCCAATCGAGTTGCTCAGGCTGAATGATCGTCTCGAGTCCGGCCGGTGCGGTCACTTTCCACGTATTGAGCGACTTGTGTTCAGTGCTTGAGAGAAGCGCGCGTTCGCGGTGATCTGCATCGGTCGGCATGATTTGTGCCGGAACATTCGGCAGGTCAAAGTACAGACCGCCCGCGTTCTTCACTCCATACCGATCAACCTTCACGGCGAACTTCAATGTCGCTGGGTATGTGAAGTCCGTTTCCAATTCGCCCTGCGGCACAGCGTTCTGCGCAATGCCACTGACCATGCCTTGGAAGGTTCGGCTTCGCTCCTCAGGCGTCATCTCTGTAAACGCCTGTACGAACCCTGCATGATCATTGCCATGGAAGCGCGAAACCGTAGTGATCAGCGCAGTACCTTCGGCGTCAAAGTCCATGGTGATTTCGGTCTCGCCAAGATCCTCCATTCCCTTTGGATCCTTCCATGTGAACGACGAACCGTCCATGGTGAGCCCTGGCTGGCCATCGAGCGAAGTTGCGCCGAGTGGCGCGTACTGCGAGAGACTGTCGAGGGGCAGCCACTCGCCGCTCTGTGGATTCTTTACGCGGCAGACGATGCCGCCGAAGTAGTTGTCCGACGGATAGTCGAGCTGACGCTTCTGGATGGTTGGTTCCTTCGTGCCCCACGAAGCCAAGTCAATCTCCGCGTCAAAGCCCGCACCGCGCAACATGGTGCAGAGGAGAATTGATCGGTCATCGAAATTTCCGTAGCCATCTTTCAGCGTCACATCGGCTGGCGAGAATGCTGCGGAGAGCGGCAGTGAACCGAGGCCTGGACCTTCGGTACGAATTTGTCGTGCCACAAAGTCGCGGATGGCGGTCATCTTGGCAACTGGCGTGTCCTTGGTTGCGACGAGTTCCTTGGCTTTGGCGATGCTGGCGGTTTGCCCAACAAGCATTGGATTTGCGTGGCTGCCCACTTCTGTGGCGTAGGTGGACCAGCTACCAGCGCTCATGATGAAATCAGGCGAATCCATCCACGATGGCGGGGCGGAAGCCTCGCGCTGGCGCGGCTCAAGGTCCTTCCATGTGAAGGTCATGACGTGTCTGCCGTCCTTCTTCTCTTCAGTCATGTGGCCTTCGGCGGGGAAGTCCATCTCCATCTTCGGAGTAACTCCGTCCGGCAGGTCATAGGACAGCACCATCTCACGAACGCGGTCACTGGTTGTGAATGAAGCGCCGCTGCTAAAGATCGGCTGCTCCTTGGCGGTCTCGCTCACCGCGTACTCAATGGTTGAACCCACTTCGACGCCCGGCAAGGAAACCACCAGCGTCTTTCCACCCGGATAGCGCGGCGCACTGGCCACCCACTCCGCGTCCATCACATTGATTTCCTCGGGCTTCACAGTGCGGACCGTGCCGTCTTTCTGTGTGACACGCGCATACTCAAGCTTTGCGGTTTCCCACGCAGGGTTGTAGGCAATCTTCAGTTCGCTTGCAGATTTCACGCCTGCAGTGGTGAGCACTTTCTCCGTCACCTCGCGGCGCGTCGACCAGCTTGTTGGGCTGTCCATGCGGAGGGTGCGCGCTGTGTGAACGATTTCTACATTCGCGCTCGGTGCTGGCGGTGCGGTGGTGGTTGAAACGCGCGCGAACACGGGTTGCTGGCGCCCATTGATTTCCATGTTCGCCATGGCGCGTTTGAGGAGCGGGTATTGGGCGGGTGCAATTTCCGGTGACTTCACGCGGATATCAATGGAGGCGTTGATTCGTCCTGGCGTCGCGGAAATCAGTTGCGAAACAGCAAAGTCCTTGTGATCGGTGTTCTCATACTGCGGCAGCGCAATCGGCGCTCCCAAACTTGGTGGCAGCGTGATTTCTAAGTCTTCATGCACTCCGCACGGCTGCTGCATCACAAGCGGGAAGCGGCGCTTATCAAGCTGCAGCCCTGCACCGATCATGCGCGTGACAACGCCGAAACCGTAGCCCATGTACGGAAGATCCAACTGCGCAGCGTTGCCGCCCGCCACTAAGAGATTCGGTGCGGTCCACTCAAGGGTGAGGCGAATCTTCTGCGTGCTGTCCTTCATGTCTTTCGGCGTGAGGCTCATGCCGGTGAGTGTTCCGCCTGGCAGCATTCCCTTCACGGCGCGCTCAAAGCCACGGCGGATGTCGGCGGGCTTCGCTTCAAGAAATGATCCGCGGTAGGCGTTGTCATTGATCCCTTCGAAGGCGATCACTGTGGTGCCAGTGGCGCTGCCATCGTCGGCAACTTTGACGGTGGTCTTCGCCGACATCATGTTGTCATCAGCGGATGCGATCGGTGATGTCATGAGGGTTTCGCCTTCCGTTGTGGCAACTAGGTAACTCTTGTCTTGCAGATATTGCGGCAACAAATCTGCGGTGCTCTCATCAGTGCTGTCCATCAGGATGTATTTGCCATCCTTGCCACGCGCCGCGGTGATGGCATGGTTAAACGAGATAGACGGAACTTCAACATCAAGTTTCTCGCCAGCGTTCACAAGGACTGGGAACGATGGAATATTTGCGGCGGAGAGCAGTGCCACTAACAGCGCAGCCTTGTCGCGACACACGCCATAGCGATTCTCAAAGGTGATGTTCACATCGTGCGGTTCGTAGCCGGGGGCGTCCTTCTCTGTGGTGATGCCCATGTAGCGGACCTCTTGACTGACAAACTTGAAGATCGCCTTGATGCGATCTTCGTCGGTCTTGAGTCCGGCGGTGATTGTTGCCACTTTCGCCTTCATTTCTGGCGTTATTGCGTCCAAGTGTGGCTTGGTGAGTTTGGAATACCAGCGGCTGACTTCCTTCCAATCGGCAAGTGTGCTGACGCGCAGGCGTTGTCCAACTGTGTAGTAGTCAGGCATCTGCGGTTCAGGGAATAGCTGTGGGATGTCCTTGCCGGTCCATGTGCAGATGACTTTGTTACCCTCGGTGCGTTCGGATGAAGTGACGGTTCCCTTGATCTCAGAGAGCAGCGCCTTGCTGCGCAGCGGTCGATCTTTCGGGCACACATATTCGTAGACGCAATTTTTGATTGGGTCTGGCGATTCGAGCACGCACATGTCTGCAAAGTTTCCTTGCATGCGCGGCTTCGATTCCCAGCTGCGCACATAAAAGTGCACAAGATCGCCGACTTCTACGCCCGGCACGGCTGCAACGATCATCTTCTCATTGGGATCAAAGATGTTCGCGTCCATGCTTGATGTGCTGACCTGTTCTTTACTGATCTGCGATGGATCATGTGAAGTCACAGTGCCATCGGGCTTGATGACATCTACCCCTAGGATTTCCATGCCGCCGTATGCAGCATCGAAGCCAAATTCACGTTCCCGAGTGTCCTTACGGCCGGCCTCGGTGAGCACTTTCACGTATTGATCATCAAGGGCCACGAAACTTCCGTCGACCTTGTATTCGGTGCGTTGGTATTCGGAGACCAGTACGGTGTCAGCGTCGGGGTACTTGGCGGTGGTGACATCCTTCGCTTCTGCGATCACCTTGTTCTGATCAAGCAGCCAATCCGGCGCGGCGACCGCTGGTGGCGTCGTGGGCGCTGTTGCGACCGCTTGTGCGAACAGTGCGTGTGTTGCAAGGAGGACGATTGCGCCGGCTGTGTAGATTGATTTCATAGCTACGAGTTTCCTTTGAGCCCCGCCCGGGAGCCCAACTCGCAATGCTATATAGGTGCCGTTCACCCCTGTCCCCATTATTGCGAACGGCCAATCACATCACTCCCGCCAGTACTTCGCTATCCACGGCACTGGCAACAGGAACGCCCGTAGGTGGCGCCATCGCCGTTTATCCACGCGTTCGGAAACCGGGCGGAACGTGGCGAGAACGTGACCGAGGCGACCGCGCGACTTTGGGGTGCGTTTGTTCCAGCGGCCGTGCAACGCGTCATCAGGGGTGGGGCCGCCTGGGAAGGTGACAATGCGCGCGCACTTTGGCAGCCGTGCAGGTACGAAGAACCGAACCGGAAACTGGGGCAAGCAGTGCAGGCGAAAGTGCTTCGTCCACGGCTCGGGCCAGAACTTGATCCCGCCCTTCACCGCGTGCGTCATGTAGTGCTGCTCATACTGGAATCGTTCACCGATCCCTTGTGGGTCGGCGCGAAAGTCTTCGAGGATGTGTGGATTGGCACCCACCGGGTAGCGAAACACGGACGTTTGTCCCAGTTTGCGCAGTGGTACCGCCCAGTTACGCGCGAGAATCACGTCATTGGGATCGCCGTAGGTGAAGTAGTCATCGATCGAACTGACGATGACGGAGTCGAGGTCCACGAAGAGTGCGACTCCGGTGAGTCCTGGCACTTCCTTGCCCCACAGCACCACCTTCTTCCACTTACCGAACGTGCCGACCGGGTGTGGGCAGCCGAGTTCCGGTAGATCGAAGCATTCCACTTCCGCGCGGATTCCCTCACGCGAGTCCGTTAGGCACACAAAGCGGAAGGGCGGAGTGATGTTCCGCTTGACCATCGCATACAGTCGATTCACGTACTCGGGCCCGTACTTGGTGCCCCACTTCACGCAGACAATTTGTTTAACAGTGGTAGGCATTGGGTTAGTCAATTTTCAGTTTACTATCTCCGCGCGCGAGTGCATGCATGCGAGCGCGAACCCCTCATCCGTTTGCGCCGCATCGCT
>CANJHD010000026.1 GCA_947474065.1 Planctomycetaceae bacterium | reverse complement strand
GCTGTTCTTTACTGACCAACTCACTGACGAGCGTGATGCCTGCGCCAAGCTCACCGGCCAGGCCGAAGCCTGCAATGAAGCGCAGCGTTGCGTACTGGTTGTATGCGCTTCCCAGTCCGATGACGTTCATGAAAGAGAACATCGAGTCAGCGGGCACATTGGCAACGAATGCGTTCAGGATGTTGGCCACTGAATAGACCAAGATGGATCCAAAGAGCATTTGCAAGCGACCGAGTCGGTCAGCCAACACGCCCCAGACGATGCCACCGACCACGAGGCCGGTCATTTGCAAGATGTTGTCAAGCATCACGCCCGCATCGCGCAGGACTTTGTCCGCCACCATGTCCTTGGCGCGCTCCATGGCGGCGCTGTCAGCAAAGCGTGCTGTCTCGAGCAACTTCTGCTGCGCTGCGGCGATCTCTGGGGCCAGTACATCTTTCAAACTGCGTACCCGCACGAGTGCAAAGAGCAGCAAATCAAAGATGTCCACGAAATAGCCGAGCGCAGCCACGGTGGTGGCAAGCAAGACATTTCGATCCTTGAAGATCACTCGCACGGAGTCCGCAGGATGATTAGTGCTCAGGCCGCGCGGTGACGCCGCACAGTTTCAGGAAGCGGCGGATCTCGGAGATTTCGTGATCGTCTTCGAGAGTATGGCTGCCCTGCTTCGGAATTGGGAAGGTCATCTCATGCCCGTGCAGGATCACCTTCAGGTGTTCCTTCTTGGTCTCATCACAGGTGCCGCCGAGCTTCTCAAACATGTGCACGATTTCGCGCCAATGGATGTTGTGCGATGTGGGGTGCGCGAAGATCTGACGGACGGTCTGTTCAGCGTGATGGCTCATGGGGTGACTCCTAATTAGGAACGGCAGTCTAGCGGCTTGATGCGCAGGAAACACAGCGCGCGCCCCCGATTGGGGACGCGCGCTGGAAAGTCAATCATGGAGTGAGCGTCCGCTGTAGGCGATTTGCCTATCAGCGACGGCGACGGGTGGCGACGATTCCAGCAGCACCGAGTAGCGCAATCGCGCCGGGGGCCGGTGCGGTGGCGCCTGCGTAACCGAGGTACAGAGTGTCGATGCCGACGAAGTTCGCTGCTGCGGCGCTGCCGGCTGGCTCGATGGTGAGACCAGTGATCGTCAGGGTTGGATCGGTCAGCCAGAAGCCAGCGAAGGCGGTCTCGTTGTTGAAGTTCTTGAAGATCGAAGTTCCGTCGGAGAGCTTCAACCAAATCTTGCCGGGGACAAATTCGCCCGCGGAGTTGAAGAACTGAAAGCCACCGCCGATGCCACGCAGGCCGCTATGGTCAGCGCCGACTGGGCCGGTGAAGTTAAGAATGATCGAGGAGCCTGCCGGAGTGGAGTAGATGCCGTTGCCGGTGCTCACGATCTCGCCGCTGCTTGAGGTAGCGGTCCAGCGCGACCAGCCCGCGCCGCCTGAGGCAACGCCGCCGATGGGCGTAACTTCCGTCATGGTGTCGGTGCGGAAGTGAATATCCCAGTTTGCTGGAAAGAGCGCCATGTCCGGATCGGTTGGCGCGTCATGCCACTCGGCGTGGTTGGTGAAGGTAACAACGTTTACAACGTCGCCGACAGCAACGGACGATGCAAAGAGAGCGATGAAGCCGGCAGAAATGAGATGACGCATGGGAAGGAAACTCCAAAGTGCTGGCCCGGAAGGGCCGAAATACGAATGTCGCGGAACGTATCTGCGACTGGTTTCCTTTATCCCGACGAATATCACCGCTGGTGATGCCCCGTCGCGAGTTCCTCGTCTCCGGACTAGAAGGCGAGATTTCGCGCCGGAGTGGATCACGGCAATTCAAGAAATTGTTTGAAGTGGTCAAAGTGGCGATAGGCGCGGGTGTTGCGCCGACATGCCTGGCCTTGGCGCAATGCGCGGTTCGTGCAGGGATGCATGAATGCACTGAGTTGAATTGATAGACTGACCGCCGAGACGCGGGCATAGCTCAGTTGGTAGAGCGTCAGCTTCCCAAGCTGAATGTCGAGGGTTCGAATCCCTTTGCCCGCTTTGCTGGGGATGGTTAGAGGTGTGGCGGTGGCTCGGTCGAGCGCGACGTTGCCGGGGCGAAGTCGGTGCCCTGCTGGGGCGCAGTCAGGTAACCGTGTAGTTGAGTCAACCGGATTGGCGGGCTGCCGCGGCGCGGTTAATTCCAACACCTCCGTGGCAACATGTTTTGCGGCGCGCTCGCGAAGTGTGCTTTGGCGGACTTTGGGTGCGATTTATTCCATGGGCTGCCGGTGTGCCTTCGTGGCGACCGAGTCACGGGTCGTTCAAGCAACGGTCCCGGACCGCCCCTGGCTGGTGTCTGCGCTCACGCAAGCCATGGGGTAAAAAAATCGGCAGGAACCGGGTTGAGTCCGGGATTGTTGTTGGAATCCGGCGTCGACCGTAGTACCTTTTGGGACTATGAGGTCATCGAAGTACGCCGGCGGGAGTTCTGGACTTTTGCTCGCGTTCATCGCCGCTGCTGGAGCAGGAGCGGTCGAGCACCGAGCGGTTGCCGGGGGAGTCGTTCGATGCTGGGGAAACAACGATTCCTTTCAGTCCAACACCCCCGCTGACCTCGGACCCTGCTCAAGCGTCGCGGCCGGAAACTCTCACACCATCGCACTGCGAACCGATGGGATCGTCCGATGCTGGGGAAACAACGTCTTCCGCCAGTCCAACACCCCAAACGACCTTGGACTCTGCACCAGCGTCGCGGGTGGACACGAACACTCCATCGCACTCCGAAGCGATGGAAGCGTCCGATGCTGGGGACGTAACGACTCTGGCCAGTGCGATACGCCAAGCGATCTCGGGAATTGCTCAAGCATTGCGGCGGGTTTTTTCCACTCGATCGCAATCCGAATCGATGGAAGCGTCCGAGGCTGGGGGTTCAACAACTACGGCCAATGCGATGCGCCAAACGATCTCGGGACATGCTCAAGCGTTGCGACGGGGATTTACCACTCAATTGCAATCCGAATCGATGGAAATGTCCGGTGCTGGGGACGCAACGACCAAGACCAGTGCAACACTCCAAGCAACCTCGGATCCTGCGCAAGCATTGCAGCGGGGTACCTACACTCCATAGCACTCAGGAACGATGGCAGCATCCAATGCTGGGGTCGAAATCTTGAGGGTCAGTGCAACACGCCTAGCGACCTCGGACCCTGCTCGAGCATCGCGGGGGGCCACTATCACACCATTGCACTCCGAAGCGATGGCGGCGTCCGGTGCTGGGGATTCAACAACTACGGCCAGTGCAACACGCCAAGCGACCTCGGGCCCTGTTCACGTATCGCGGGGGGGTACGCCCACACCATCGCAATCCAAGAGTCCGACTGCAACAACAACGGCGTCCGTGACTCCTTGGAACTCACTGGTCACGACTGCAACAACAATCGAAATCTCGACTCCTGCGATGCCGCCGCCGACCTCCTCGAAGACTGCAACAACAATGGACTCGGTGACACCTGCGAGAAACAACTAACACTCGCAGTGCACTCCGGTCGTCTCTCGCCCATCGGCTTCAATGCGAATCAGACCTGGACGATCCCTTCCGCAGTCCGTGCGGAGTCGCCGATCACGCTTGTCATCCATGGCCACGGCGACTTCAGCGGTTTGCAAGAGTATGTGCGCGTAAAGGTGGGCCCCGGCTTCGACGAATACGCCCTGCAGAACACCACCGACTGCGAGAATCCCGGCACTCCAAGTATCTCAACCTTCACTCTCCCCCCTCAGCAGTTCAACGCAGCAATCGGAGCGGACGGTGCGCTCCGCGTGGTAATGGAACCATCCATCGCAGTCGACCCTACCGGCTGCAATGGCGGCACTTGGATCGAAGCATCATTTGATTACATCGGAGCTCGCCCTGCCGACTGCAACGCCAACGGCCTCCTCGACAGTTGCGAGATCGCCGCGGGCTACTCGCCGGATTCAAACCAAAACGGCGTCATCGACACCTGCGAGAGCCTGCTGCTCAACTGCCCCACCGATTTCAACCAGAGCGGCTCGACCGATGGGGCCGACCTCGGCATCCTGCTCGCAGCATGGGGCGCGACTGGACAGCCGGGCGTTGACCTCAACCACGATGGCATCATCAATGGCGCTGACTTGGGACAGTTACTCGCGAATTGGGGCGTTTGCGCGAATTGAGTGAGTCACACTCTGTGGAAACACCATGAAATACATCGCAAACCGTTCATCTGCAGTATCTCCGGATTCAAAGGCCGCTAGCGCGGAATTTAGGGCCGACGCAACTGCTATCGCCCGAGCACTATGGTTGGCGTTTCGCGGCAACCGGTGCTTCGCTCCAACGACGGGAATACTTCGCAGTTCCGGCATGACACTTGCTATACCAATGGTCGTCGCATTCGCTAGCTTGGCAATCACTCCTGGTCTTTCGGCCGCGATGGTTACATTTATTAACAAGGCACTTTTTAACTCATTCGCAACCGCCCAGGGGAACACGGTAAATATTGAGACATTTGAGGCCTTTGCAGATGGGATGGTGAAGTCCGCTACGGCTACCACGGGCACGACAACATGGCACGCAATCGCTACGCCTAGTCCCCTTGTGTTTAGTCACTTCGGGGGTAACCAGACCATAGGAACTGCAAGCGCGGGCGTAACACTGAACTTCAACTTCACGCCAGCCGTGAAGGGGTTTGGTGGACACTTCTTTGGATTGGATTCAAACGACAATGTTGTCCCGGTGATCCTTGGCGTTCAACTAGCGGATGGATCCGCATATGTTGGTTCCTCGACTTCGCCGACTGACTTCATAGGCTTTTATTCCACAGGCTCCCCTATCGCGATTTTGGAATGGTCCTATCCAAATCCCGACATCCGGCTCTTCATCGATGATTTGTACTTTGCCGCAATCGGCTCAGCCGTAGATGTTGACGGAGACGGTCGCCCCGACGCTACCGACAACTGCCCCACTATCGCGAACCCAACACAAGCTGATTGCGACAATGATGGCATAGGCGATGTGTGTGAAATCGCTGCCGGCTCGCCGGACTACAACCAAGACGGCATCCCCGATAGGTGCCAGTGCGGCACGATCCCATCACTCCCCGCATGCTGCCCCGGCGATCTTGATCACGATGCGGCTATAGGTGGTGCTGACATCGGTCTCCTAATGTCCAACTGGGGTCCATGCGGTAGCGCGTGTCTCTATGACCTTAACAATGACGGCAAAGTGAGCGGCGGAGATCTCGGATTGCTGCTGTCGGGCTGGGGGCCCTGCCCGAACTGAATCACTGACACCACCAATGAAATCACTATGAAAAAACACACCATCCAGATTGCAACCACTCTCGCCCTTCTCGCATCATCCATTGCTCACGCGCAGGACGCGGTGCAGTGGAAGGTCTCGGATGGGGGCAATGGGCATTGGTATCAACTTGAGCTCAGTCCGATGGGCTGGAGTGTGGCCAGATCTGCTGCACTCGCGAAGGGCGGCGACCTCGCATCGTTAGAGTCTGACTCAGAACTCAGCTGGGTCCGTACGACGATCCCAGGCCATCCGTGGCCGAGCGAAGGCTGTCATCTTGGGGGATTTCAAGCGCCTTCGAGTCCGAGTCCCGATGCGGGATGGTCGTGGTTGACTGGAGGACAAGTCGCTATTCAGATCACCTTGGATTTCGACGACAATCCATGTGGGCAAGGCTGCTGCGGTGAGAATAACGAGCAAAACTTTCTGCACTCTTATGAGTATTGGCAGAAACTAGGAGACGCCAATGAGATCGCATTTAGTTCCTCGTGCCCGGGCTACACGACCGCCTACGCGTCATTGATTGAATGGTCTGCCGACTGCAACAACGACAACATCGTCGACTACGGCCAGATCCTCCAGGGGCAACTCGCCGACGCCAACACCAACGGCATCCCTGACATCTGCGAAGGTCCAACGTGCCATGACATCGATCTCAATCTGAATGGAATTGTCGATGGCGGCGACCTGGGCGTATTGCTCGCCTTCTGGGGCACAGTCAGCCCTGCATTCCCTCGTGCGGACATCAACCGCGATGGGCTCGTGAACGGCGCGGATCTTGGGATCGTGCTCGCGTTCTGGGGCCCCTGCCCGAACTGAATCACTCACTCATTTACTCGCTCACCACCCAAAGACCCCCCATGCCCCCCAAACTCCAAACCACCATCGCCCTTCTCACGCTCGCCTTCGCACTCCCCGCTTCTGCGCAGTCATGTCGCAGCGACCTGAACGGCGACGGTCTGGTGAACGGCGCGGACCTCGGCATCATGCTTGCGGACTGGGGCTACTGCGCGGCCACGATCACGTCGGTCAGCCCGGCTCAGGGCGGCGCGCAGGGAGGGACGGTGATCTCGATCACGGGGACCGGCTTGTCGACGACGACCAGCGTCAAGATCGGCGGCGTTGCCTGCACAAACGTGACCGTCCTCACGCCGACACTCGTGCGTGCCACCACCCCGCCCGGCCCGTTGGGCGAGGCATCCGTTGCAGTCACAACGAACGCGGGGACCACACTTGCGTCGACCCCGTTTACATACGTCCTGCAGCAGGTGTCTTCGATTGTCCCGAACACCGGTAGTTACACGGGTGGCACGGCGATCACGATCACCGGCGCGTATCTCGCGGCGACGACAGGCGTGACCATCGGCGGCGTCCCCGCTACGAACGTTGTGGCTGTCAGCGCAACGCAGGTGACTGCGGTGACGCCAGCAGGCTCAGTGGGCGCGGTTGATGTGGTGATCACTGGTACGAAGGGCGCGGTGACGGTGGCGGGTGGGTTTACGTATCAACCGATCATCGTGCCGACGTGGGCGACGCTGGTGGAAGCGATGCCGGATCCGGCGGTCGTGACGGATGCGACGTTGCGTGCGGCGATCACGGCGAGCGGATTGGCGTGGCGGGTGAGGGATACGGCGACGCAGATGGAGATGTTGTGCGTACCGGCGGGGACGTTCGTGATGGGATGCACGCCGTCGACTCTGTCAGGATGTAGAGGCGATGAGAACCCCACGCACTCAGTGACTTTGACGCAGACGTTCTATCTGGGTCGCTATGAAGTGACCCAGTCGCAGTGGGTGGCAAAGATGCCTACGAATCCCAGTAATTTCCAGGGGCAGCCTGACTCTGCGAGCCGTCCGGTTGAGCAGGTGACCTGGGACACCATTCAGGACTACCTGAGTGCCACCGGTATGCGGCTACCAAGCGAAGCGGAATGGGAGTATGCGTGCCGCGCTGGTACGACGACGGCGTTCAACAATGGCAGTAGTGATGACGCCACTGTCGGGACGATTGCGTGGTACAGCAGCAACTCCGGCGGCCAGACACACGCCGTTGGCAGCAAGGCAGCGAACTCACTTGGCTTGTATGACATGTCAGGCAATGTGTTTGAGTGGGTGAATGATTGGTATGACGGCAGTTACTATTCGGTGAGTCCATCGACAAACCCACTTGGTCCGGTGTCTGGCAGCCTCCGCGTGCTCCGCGGCGGCTCTTGGAACTATGACACGTCCTACGTGCGCCTCTCTTTCCGCGGCTACCTCACGCCTGGCTATACGTACGACCACATCGGTTTCCGCGTCGCGAGGAACCCCTGATTGCGGTCGCTTACTCTCGTTCCGTTTCATTGACTGAAGGGTCACGCTGACCAATGCGGCGCATCTCGCGCTGAGGCCTCTGCCCTAACTAATTCACTCAAACCAACCACGGAGACACCATGAAGAACATCTCGACCGGAACCGGAATCGCGCTACTCGCAGGAGCCATCGTTGCTTACCCAATCATCGACCGCGTCATGCCACGAGCCGAAGCCGGTGCGACGCATGTTGCGGCTGTCGTCGCAGCAGCGACGGCGCAGGTTCCGCCGGATCCGACGATTGTTTGGTATGGAAATACCTCGTATGGTCAGTCCGACACCCATTATGTTTGGCGTGCATGGTCCGACGGGCGTGTTGAGGTGAAGGGGGTCGCTTTATATCTCTCCGCCAGTAGTTGCACTTCCGCCATTTACTGCAATGGTCCGTGGATTACCGCGAGCACCGCCAACTCCGGCTACAACGCCTCCGCCGACATCAACTTCGACAGCAAGGTCGACGGCGCAGACCTCGGCCAAGTCCTCGCTATGTGGGGTGACGCTCCGCGCCAAGACGTCCCACCGTCCATGTGCCCGCTGAACCTCATCAATCCGTAAACCACTCTTCAAGGAGTTCCATTGTCGACTGACGCATCCCGCTGGTATGTCGGCGGCCCTGATAAGAAGCCCTATGGACCGTACGACTTTAGTCGGCTACGCGATTATGTGAAGGAAGGAAAGATCAAGCCGGATTCCTTCCTGCTTCGAGAAGGATCGAATGAGTGGGTGCCTGCTGCATCGATCCCCGATCTCTTCGTTATCTCGCGGGCAGACGAGCCGCCAGCGCTGCCGCCAGCAAACACGACCCCGCCCTCGAAGCCAGTGACGGCCATCAATAATTCGTGCTCATCTGGTGTCCTCTATGTGACGTTTGTCAGCGCAATGGTGTTGTGCGCCGCAGGGCTTCTCCTGTATGGGCTGTTCCAACTATTGGCGGGATCAACCGTTGTCATGGCGCGCGATTCGCAACTACTTGGTATCGCGGCGATCACGCTGATTATGACCATGCTTCAGCTCATCGTGATGGTCCAGGCTGCCAACACGCTCCGAAGGATTGAAAGGCAGCGACGATGACCAAGTTGCCGCTGTGAAATCAGGCACGTTGGAAGGCCCGCATCGGGGGTGACCATCAGGCGGAGCTACAAAATCGGCTTTCCAGTTGAATATCGCCGGTTCGAATCCTATTGCGCGCTCTGTTGGCGACGGCTGCATGGCATGTGTCAGCGAATCGAGCCACCCAAAGGGCAATCGCACACCCGGTATTCAATGCCCGTGGGATTCGTAACTGTTTGGGTTGAATCTATCCATGAGTTACCATTAGAAGTAACGAGTATGGTCTCAGTCGTCAGGTAATCAACTTCTAGGGGGTATCGAACAATGGGGATGAGCAAAAAAGTCGCCGACCGTATGGCATCAGCGATAAAGGCACTGCGACCTGCAATTGAACAACAGAAGTCGAGGGATGTATCCGAAGCGGACACGGTTACCCTCGTAAAGGACATCTTGAGTTCAGCATTTGGGTACGACAAGTACGCAGAACTCACGAGCGAGCATGCCATCCGAGGGACCTACTGCGACATCGCAGTGCAGGTAGACGGAAAGACGCTCTGCCTGATCGAAGTCAAATCGGCTGGTACGACGCTGGATGATCGCCATGTCAAGCAGGCGATCGATTATGCAGCGAACAAGGGCGTGGAATGGTGTGCGCTCACAAACGGTGGCGAATGGCGGCTTTACTATGTGATATTTGCCAAGCCCATCGATAAACATGAAGTTTGCCGAGTCGACCTCTGCACGATCAATCTCAGAAGCGAATCAGAACTCGAGCGTGTGTTTCCCTTCACTCGTGAGGGATTTGACCGAGGCGCTCACGTGGAGATGAAAGATCGGCTTCAGGCAACAAGTCGCCACTTGATTGCTTCGTTAATCATCAATAACGAAGATGTCCTTGGAGTGATCCGACGCGAGCTTCGAAAGCTGGTGGACCTGATGGTCACTGAAGACGAAATCATCAATGTGCTGGAGCATCAGGTAATCAAGCGCGATTGCCGAGATGGCCCGGAAGCAGAGGCGGCAAATTCGAAAGTGCTGAGACGTCGAACACCCAAAACTGCCAAGGCAGCGACTGAGGCCCGATCGCCCACCGAGCGGGTAACGGATAATCCTTCGGTACCCCCTAGTTAACTCTATAAGACCGAGTCGATTTCAATAATGCGATCTCAGTAGGTGCGCGGCTTTGACAAGGCAATGCACTGCGATAGGAAGCGTCCAGGGGCGGCTAAGTCGACCAACAATTTAAGAGGTACTCGCCATGAGCGACGGCATCGGGGATTCGGCAATCAAAGCATTGGCACCAGTCTTAATCGTGGGGATGCTGGGTCTTGCGATCGCGCAGGCGATCGCAGGCTTCGTTGGTATCCAGCACCACTTGGGGATAACTGTGGCAGTCATCGCACTGCTGCTGGCTCTCGTCGCCAGATTCACGCTCCCGCTCACTGTCGGTGCGTTCTTTGGAGCGATGAATGTGTGGGGCTGGCATTGGTACTGGGCACTTGCATTCACGATGCCAGGGCTTGTGTTCATAGCGTTGATGATCCCAGGCACACTCGCTGCGTCCTTCGCATGGGGTCGAAAGAGCTGACTTGAGGAATGTGAGTATCTCAGTCCAGCTGAATGAAGGTCGCACCTGATGCAGTCCACGCCCAATCCATCACCACGTGTGCCGCCCCTTGTGATCGCCCTAGCGTCAGGCGTTCTCATTCTGGGGATTGCGCCGATGCCGTATGGCTACTACACACTGCTCCGACTTGTGGCAACGGCGGCCTTTGTATGGGCGGCCATCGTGAGCAACCAACGCAAGCACGATGCATTGTCGTGGGTGTTTGCCCTCGCCGCAATGCTGTTCAATCCGATCATTACAGTCCACCTAGACCGGTCAGTTTGGATGTGGGCAAACATCGGCGCCGCCGCCCTGCTACTAGGGTCAGCGAGACATATCGCCTCACGCCAATAGGCGAATAGTGTCCCTGCCCCAAACTGAATCATTTACAACAACACGGAAACACCATGAAGAACATCTCAACCGGAACCGGAATCGCACTTCTCGCAGGAGCAATCGTTGCCTACCCAATCATCGACCGCATGATGCCACGCGCCGAAGCCGGTGCAACACACGTTGCTGCTGTCGTCGCAGCAGTGACGGCGCAGAACCCGCCGGAGCCGACGGTTGTTTGGTTTGGAGCGACGGCAACACATGTTGGTAGCGGCCAGCAGAATGTCATTCACCACCGGCTATGGTCAGACGGCAGGACTGAACTACGACTCGCGGCGTACAACACTGGCTGCTCTGCAATCCCCACAGGATGCTCGTGGGTGGAAGTAACCCCGCCCCCATCCGGCAACGGTTTCGCCTGCCGCGCTGACCTCGATGGAAACCGCATCATCGACGGCGCTGATCTCGGCTTGGTTCTGTCGAACTGGGGACCGCAGACTCCATGCGCGCCTGAGGCTACGTACCCATGCCTCACGCTCAATCAACCGCTGCTCAAGTGAACTGACTACGCGCCGCCTTGCCGACCGCGCGCTCAAACTGCTCTGGAGAAATGGTTGCGTCGGTGGCAAGATCCTCCAGCGTGCGGAGTGGCTTCGTGACACGAAACGACAGCCTGTGGTCGATCGTGTTGACCGAGGCTCGAGATCCACAGCCGCAGGAGGTCACCGTGTTCCGCGGTCTTTGGACCGCGGTAGGTAATGCATGAAACCTCAAATCATTTGAGGTTATTTACGGCAGAACTTGCGAAGCCAATCGAATCCCTTCGCCTGCCTCGAGTGCGATTCCTTCCAACACCTCCGTGGCAGGATGTTTTGCGGCGCGCTCGCGAAGTGCGTTTTGACCCCTCTTGAGTGCGATTCATTCCATCGGCCCTGAGTCCGGGTTAGTTACGCAGCGAATCCATATCGCCCGTATTTGCAGGAAATAGCTTGTACCCCACCAGCAATCATGTACAATAGTCCAAACTATTTGTACCTTTGTGCATGACCTACCGAAGCCCCAAAACTGCCCTTCGCGCCCTGTACCTGACCGCCAATGGCCAGGGAGGGTATTTCACAGCCAAGCAGGCAGCTGCTGCTGGCTACACCAAACAACATGTTGCCTACCACGTGAATGTGGGCAACTTCACCCGCATCGGCCACGGGCTGTATCGCCTGCCGACGATTCCCGTCTCGGAGGATGACGAATTCATCCGCCTCTCGCTGTGGAGCCGTGGCCGCAACGACATTCCCCAGGCGGTGGTCTCGCACGAGTCCGCCCTCGCACTCCACGAGCTGAGCGATCTGCTTCCAGGGAAGGTCCATCTCACGGTTCCACGAACGTTCCGCAAACGTGCGCCGCGCGGCTGCGCCCTCCACCCCGGCACACTCGCGCCTGCAGATACTGCTGAGTCGACAGGCTTCCGCATCACTACGCCGCTCCGCACGCTGACCGACGCCGCTGACAGCAAATCAGTTCCCACCGAACAACTGCAACAAGCTGTCGCCGACGCGATTGAACGCGGACTTGTTCGTCGTTCCGCACTCGCGGCGGTCGCAAAGAAATACATCCGACTCTCCAACGCGCTCAAGCGGATCCGCTAGTGTGAAGACCCATTCAGAGTCCCCCATGCCACCAACCCACACGCCCGGACTCAACTCCATCTACCTCCTCCTCGCCCTCATCATCTGCATCGGCGGCGGCGCAGCTAGCGGCTTAGCAACCCCACCTGACGACTGGTACGCCGCACTTGCAAAGCCAACCTGGACTCCGCCCGGATGGTTGTTCGGGCCCGCATGGACCCTGCTCTACACACTCATGGCGGTGGCCGCATGGACCGTGTGGCGACGCCGCCAGCAGACTTCCGTGCGCGTGCCACTCACGCTCTTTGCCGTGCAACTGGCGCTGAACTTCGCATGGACGCCACTCTTCTTTGGAATGCACCAACCAGGATTTGCACTGGCGGAAATACTGGTGATGCTGGTAGCGATCATTGCAACCACGGTCTCGTTTGCACGCGTCAGCGCGCCGGCGGCATGGATGATGGTGCCCTACTGCGCATGGGTGTGCTTTGCAACGGCGCTCAACTGGGCGATCTGGAGACTGAACTGATTCAGCGCCACTCAGCCCACAACGCGCGCTGGCTGCTTCGCCAATTCCATCACTGCCGCCCGTAACGGGAGCGATGGCATCGCTCCGCTTCGCTGCGCAGCAAGGGCGCCCGCCGCATTGCCCCACGCAAGTGCATCCTGCATCGAACCGCCTTCAGCCAGCGCAACAATTGACGCGCCGATGAACGCATCGCCACATCCAACGGTATCAATGACCTTGACTGCATAGCCCGCATGCGCCGCGCGCCCAGCGCTTGAACGCGCAATTGCACCCGCCGCGCCCAGCGTCATCACGACCGCGCCGCGCGAAACCCGCGCAGCCAGTGCCGCTAACGCACGCTCCGGGTCATGCTCACCGGTGAGCGATTCCGCTTCCGTTTCATTGACACAGAGACCATCCAACTGTGTGAAGTCAAGCGTGCGCACGTCTTCGTCCGCCGGCGCGGCATTGAGCCACACCTTCATCCCACGCTCGCACGCCAGCCGGATGCACAACGCAAGCTCTGCACATTCGTTCTGCAGCAGCAGGTAACTGCCCCGCTCGCACGTGGCAAGGAACTGCTCAATGTCGCCGCGTTCCAAGCGCGCGTTTGCCTCGCGCGCCACGATGATGGCGTTCTCACCGCTGTCCGTGATCGTGACAATGGCCATCCCGGAAACCGCGTCGTTCGTTCGGATGCCCGCCGTCTCAACGCCAGCCGCTTGCAGCGCGTCAACAATGAATCGCCCATCCGACCCGGTGCGGCCACACATACGGACCGCCGCGCCGCACCGAGCGGCAGCCACCGCCTGATTGGCGCCCTTCCCGCCCGGAAAGATCTGCACGGACTGCGCCGCCACCGTTTCGCCCGCACGGGGAAATCTACTGACCCGCACAAAGCGGTCAACCATGAGCGAACCAATGACATTCACGCAGGATGGCACGAACGGAGCGTAGTCCGACCAGTCCAAAGCCGGGTCCGAGGGGCAAAAATATATTTATACGTCACAGTCGGAATTACTTGCACAGACCAACCCCAAATCCGACTGTCACCTACCGACCGACTGCGTCAACGGCAAGGATGCCGAAGGTCACAGGTCAAAGGACGGCAAAGAGGATCCCACCAGTGGTCATGGACAACAATGATTCAGGAGTTGCAGAGTCCGTCATTCGGCGACCATGGCTGCTTGGGCTCTGTTGCGGGCTCTCGCTGTTCGCGTTTGCCATCACGGGCGTCCTTCTTCTACATAAAACCGCGGACACCGCGCTTGAATCGTCAATGCGCGAGTCACTTCGCGGCATCACGCTTGCTACCGCAAACACTATTGATATAGCCCTTCACTCGCAGATCCATGATTCACCGGACAAGGCATCGCCCGCCTTCCAGCAGACCGTCGAGCCCCTCGAAGGCCTAGTTCGTTCAATCCCGCACGTCCGCTCCATCTACACACTGCGCAGCAAGAATGACGGGAGTGTTGCGATTGTCGTGAAAGCGACGGCCGAAACCCTTCCAGTGCTTGCTCGTGATGTTGCGACCACCGCCGCATATCGCACACTCGATCCACGCACCGACACCGCGCTCCTTCAATCCATTCGAGGCGGCGTCACCACGGCATCTGCCGAAATCCACACCGACGAGTACGGTTCATTTCTGAGCGCCTACTCCCCAATTCGTGATTCGTATGACAAGATCGAATGCTTTGTCGGCGTTGACATGGATGTCGAAGCGCTCATGGCGGAAGAGGCCGAGATTCATCTCGTCGTTGGTATTTGCATTGCATTCGCGCTTGTTGGAAGCACCGGATTCGGGCTTGCCGTGCGCAATTGGCAGGGGCGAAAGGCACACAGCGCGATGATGGATCGCATGGAGCACATCCAGTTGTTGCGAGCCGAATCAGCCGCGAGTGCAGCGAATCAATGCAAAGATGATTTCATTGCCAATGTCAGCCACGAAATCAGAACTCCACTCGCCGCCATCATTGGCTACGCCGAACTTCTGCGCGAGCAACGACTCGCAACGGGAAACGCCCTTGCTGACAGTGCCCCTGATGCGATCGTGCGTAACGGCGCGCACCTGATGGGCGTTGTGAACGACATTCTTGATGTCTCTCAGGTTGAGGCGGGCGCCCTCGCCCTCCATACGAAGCGTATGGATCTGGGCACAATCGCTCGCGAAGCTGCTGAACTCCTCGCCGTGCGCGCCACCGCAAAGGGGATCACGCTCACTGTGGATTGCCCACACGACATCGCCGTCGAAGTCGACGCTGACGCCCTGCGCGTGCGGCAAATATTGCTCAACTTGATCGGCAACGCTATCAAGTTCACCGAACATGGCGGAGTACGAGTGGTGATCTCTCAGACCGGTCCATGGGCGGTTGCAGAAGTGCATGACAGTGGTCCTGGCATGACGGCGGAACAGCTTGACCGCCTCTTCAAGCGATTCTCGCGCGTTGACCAGGACAGCACTTCACTTGGCACCGGCATTGGGCTCGAACTATCGCAACGACTCGCGCGGCTGATGCAGGGCGGAATCGCGGTTGAAAGCACACCCGGTGTCGGCGCAACCTTCCGCCTTTCGCTCATGCGCGCGCACGCCGTATCGGAGAGCGCGAAGGAACTTGACCTGCCGACCGCAGACAGCGCACATGAGGCGAATGAGCTTGGGCCCCTACCCCTCGCTGGCATTGATGTGCTGATGGCCGAGGACGGCGTCGACAACGCCCGGCTTTGGCGTCACCACTTGGAGCAAGCAGGCGCCGAGGTGTGGCACGCAACGAACGGGCGCGAGGCAATTGGGCTCGTCCGTGCCGCTGCACTTGGCGTTCTTGAGCGACCCTTTGACATCGTGCTGATGGACATGGAAATGCCCATCATGGGCGGCGTGGAGGCAACCATGCAACTGCGCGCCGAGGGCTTCCGACTTCCGATTATTGGTCTCACCGCCCACTCTGATGGGACCAGCCGCAGCAAACTTCTCGCAGCGGGCTGCGATGACTGCGCTACAAAGCCGATCACCCGGGCAGACCTTGCGCGGCTGATTCTGGCCCATGTTGGAACCGTTCACGGCAAACAGAATGCGCGCGGCCGGTGTCCGGTACCGAACGATTCGGACCTGTTCTCCGGACTTGGGGCGACTCAGTCATGAAATCGAACAGAATTTCATGCAAAATGGTCGCCAATGGCGTAACAATGGATACTGAAAGGTCGTCTTGCTCTCATGCGGATCCCTGTCGGGAATCTCCCTTACCTGCTCTTGGCAATCGCCACGGCGAGCACCTCGCGTGGTGCCATGGCTGCACCGCCAACGCCTGAGCAGATTGAGTTCTTTGAGAAGAGCGTTCGCCCACTGCTCGTCGCCAACTGCGACCGCTGCCATTCCAGTTCAGCGACGAAGGTCAAGGGCGGACTTCGGCTTGACTCACTCGCCGGAATCCTAAAGGGTGGCGATACCGGCCCCGCAGTCATCCCCGGCGATGTGGACCACAGCCTGTTGATTACAGCGATCCGCTACGGCAATCCAGACCTTGAGATGCCGCCGAAGACGAAACTTCCGCCCGAATCCATCAAGGTGCTTGAGCAATGGGTGAAGATGGGCGCCCCGCACCCGGACGCGTTGGTACCAGCGGGTCAGCCAGTGGTTGTGCAGAAGTCTGGTATCGATATTGCTAAGGGGCGTCAATTCTGGTCGTACATCGCGCCGCATAAGGCAGCACCGCCGCTTGTGAATGATGGCGCATGGGTGTATTCGCCCATCGACCAATTCGTCTTGGCAAAGGTGGAGGAGGCTGGGCTTCATCCAGCGCCTGATGCTGATCGTCGCTCGCTCATTCGGCGCCTGACATTTGATCTCATCGGGCTGCCGCCAACGCCCGAGGAAATCGATGCATTCGAGCGCGACCGCGCGCCCGACGCATATGAGCGACTGGTTGATCGCCTGCTCGCCTCGCCCCGCTTCGGCGAACGATGGGGCCGGCACTGGCTGGATGTTGCGCGCTTCGGAGAGTCAAGCGGTAAGGAATCGAATGTCCTCTATCCGCATGCCTGGCGCTACCGCGACTACGTGATTGCTGCCTTTAATAAGGACAAACCGTACGACCTCTTTCTCCGTGAGCAAATTGCCGGCGACCTCATGCCCGCTGCCAATGACAATCAACGTGCCGAGCAATTGATCGCTACGGGATACCTTGCGGTTGGCACCAAGGGTCATGACACCAAGGGCAAAGCGCAGTTCGCTTTCGACATGGCCGACGAACAGATCGACGCCATCGGCCAAGGCCTCTTGGCAACTACCATTGCGTGCGCTCGCTGCCATGACCACAAGTTTGATCCGATCCCGCAACGCGATTACTACGCCGTCGCCGGGATCTTTATGTCAACCGACACGGAATACGGCACATACCGCGGGCAAGGCAACAACCATCCGTCCACGCTGATTGAACTTCCAGCGAAAGCCGATGTGCCGAACGGCGCCACCATGCCTGGACCAATCCGGCGCGCAGTGGAGGGGCAACTCACACGAGCAACCGCGGAAGAGGAGCAAGCGAAGGCGCTCATGGTGAAAGCGCGTGAAGCACGCAAGCCCGGCAGCACCGTGAAGTTGACCGATGCCGAACAGAAGCAACTGCAGCGCGCGCGCACCGCCGATGGGCGCGAGGAAGCCGCCGCAGACTTGCTGGCACGATTCGACGAAACCGGCAAGCCAACGGACGCCAATCGCCTTGCGATGGGCGTGCAAGAGTCTGAGAAACCGCAGAACGCTCGAATTCTTTCGCGTGGCGAGTTGGAGAAGCCAGGCGAGACGGTGCCGCGCGGATACCTGCAGGTACTGACGCAGCCCGGCGATACCAAGATCACTTCCGGAAGCGGTCGTGACGCGCTGGCGAAATCGATCGGCAGCGCGAGCAACCCACTCACGGCGCGCGTCTGGGTGAACCGCGTTTGGCTCCATGTATTTGGCAAGCCGATCGTTCCGACGCCTGACAACTTTGGCGCAAGCGGCGTGCGACCAACGCACCCAGAACTGCTCGACTGGCTCGCCGTTGATTTCATGGAACACGGGTGGTCAAGCAAGTCGATCGTGAAATCATTGGTGATGACGCACACCTACCGCATGAGTTCGAAGGCAGATACCAAGGCCATCGCTGCGGATCCAGACGACAAACTGCTCTGGCGGATGCCCAAGCGCCGCCTGGAAGCCGAATCGATCCGCGATGCAATGTTGATGGCCGCCGGAACGCTGCAACTCACCCCGCCGATCGGCTCGCCAGTGAATTACCTTGAAGGGGTCGATCGCAACCCAGCCTTGGTAGCACAAGCTGCCATCGACCAACCAGTGCGTTCCGTGTATTTGCCGGTGATGCGCGACCATGTGGACGAAATGCTTGATGTCTTTGACTTTGCAGAACCCGCCTATGTTTCAGGCGATCGGGATGAAACCAGCGTCCCAACGCAAGCGCTCTTCATGATGAATAGCGAGCGCGTGACCAAGGCTGCAAACACCATGGCGCGGCGCATTGTTACCGAGCGAGCAACAGAATCTGATCGCATCCAACGCGCGTTCGAACTGTGCGTTGGTCGCAAGCCGACGCAGACGGAAGTCACTGCTGTCAAGGGATTCTTCAAAGATTTCGTTGCTGCTCAGAGTGGTAAGTCACCCAAGCAAGCGAAGGGCGAAGCGAAGCGGCTTGAAGAGGCTTCGTGGTCGGCGTTCTGCCAGGCATTGTTCCAGTCAGCTGAATTCCGGATGGTCGAATAGGAGCACCCATGGACCTTTGTAACAACCGCATCCTGACATCCACACGACGCGAAGCACTGCGAGCCATCTCCTGCGGCTTTGGGTTGTTGGCATTCGCGGGTCTCTCTGCATCCGCTTCGGGCGCGCCTCGCCTGTACGGCGCTGATGATGAAGCTGACGGCAATCCACTCGCTCCGAAGTCGCCAAACCATCCCGCCAAGGCGAAGCGCGTGATCTTTCTGTGCATGTCTGGTGGCCCGTCTCATGTAGATACCTTTGATTACAAGCCACAACTCATCACGGACAACGGCAAGAGCCTCGGTGGCACTCGAGCCGGCGCGCAATTACTTGCTAGCCCTTTCAAGTTCCATCAGCACGGCAAGAGCGGGCTTTGGATCAGCGATCTCATGCCAGAGACAGCGAAACATGCGGACAGCATGTGCTTACTGCGCGGCATGAACACCGCGGTGCCGGCGCATGCGCAGGCGTCGGTCCTCATGCATACCGGTAGCTTTCAATTTGTCAGGCCGTCATTTGGCGCGTGGACGCTGTACGGATTGGGCACGGTGAACCAGAATTTGCCCGGTTTCATTACGCTCAATCCGCCCTCAGGTAACGGCGGCGCGCAAAACTACGGCGCGGGTTTCTTGCCCGCCGTCTACCAGGGAACGCGCGTTGGAATGGAACGCACCGCGCGCCGCAATGGCGGCGATGGCGGCATGCCCAACCTTCGTAACAGTTCGCTCACCATTGCCGCGCAGCGCGAGCAACTTGACTTGGTGCAACGCCTGAACAAGGAACGCTTGAAGCGCGACAAGACTGACGACCAAATTGAGGGCGTGATTGAGAGCTATGAACTTGCGTTCCGCATGCAGGCTGAGATGCCTGATCTCATGGATATTTCTGATGAGAAGCCAAAGACGCTTGAGATGTACGGCATTGGCGCCGGCAACGGAAACGATGACTTTGCGCGTCAGTGCCTGCTCGCTCGCCGCTTCGCCGAGAAGGGGGTTCGCTTCATTGAGGTGAATCACGGCGGCTGGGACACACACCGCAACCTGAAGGCGGACATGGAAAAACAAGCGGGACAGATTGATCGCCCGATCGCTGCGCTCCTTGCCGACCTCAAGCAGCGCAAGATGCTTGATGACACACTGGTAGTTTGGGGCGGAGAATTCGGTCGCACTCCCTATGCGCAAAATGCGGATGGGCGCGATCACAACAGCAAGGGCTTCACCATGTGGGCGGCTGGCGGCGGCGTCAAGGGCGGTACCAGTTACGGCGCTACTGATGAGCACGGCATTGAAGCCGTGGATGGCAAGATGGACATCCATGACTGGCACGCCACGTTGCTTGCCCTGATGGGACTGGATCACGAAAAATTGACATATCGCTGGGCGGGACGTGATTTCCGGCTGACTGACGTCAAGGGCAATGTGCACTCGGGCATCATTGCCTGATCGACGGTTGTGACCGAACGCCCGGATTTGAACGGCGGCAAGCCGTGCGCGGACGGTCAATTTGTGGGAACCTTGTCACATGATGACATCGATCCAGACGGGAACCGGACTCGTGGTCACGAGCGTCGAACCGGGCAGCCCTGCAGCAATTGCCAGACTCGCGCCGCTCGACGTCGTTGCGCGCATCGGCGATCAAATGCTGGTGAACACGCAGCAGGGCGCACCGCGACCAGTGGCGGTCCTCAGTAACCAGCAACAGGCGATGCCCACGGCTTCCACAACTGGCTCGACCACTTCTAGCAAAAACTAACTGGACTACCTATGGATTTCCCCTCGCTACCAGCCGCCACGTCCATGCTTGATATTGCTGCCATGGTTGTGTTTCCATACATGGCCCTCGTCAGCCTTCGCCTATTCCGCACATCGGGCGGCGAACTTGTCGGACTCGGTATGTCCATGGCATTGACTGCGGTCTTGGGTTTCTTGGCGTGGTTTGACTATGACTTTGCAATCCCGCTCACCGTGCTCGCGCCCGATGGCATCGCGCACACAACTGTCGAGATTCCCGTCATTCGAACCGTTGCAGAAATTACTGCAACGTCCGTAGTCGCTGGACTCCTAGTGCGCGGTCTTGATGGATGGCGCGGCGCATACGGGCGCGAACCGCTGCTCAGGTTCCAACGCACTGGCCTTTGGATCGGCATCATGCTGATGTCCGCTGTGGCAATTTATGAAGTGCACTTTGCCACCACACTGCCGATTCGGACTGCCATCCTTTCCATCGGTGGTGCATCTGTATTCATTGTTGGTTTGGCAATGCAGTCCACGCTTGGAAATGTGTTTGCGGGGTACGGACTTCAGTCGTCGCATGTCTTTAAGAAAGGCGACGTCGTTCAGTTGGGGCACAACGGTGTCGTCGGAACGGTGTTTGACAGCACCTTGGCGACCACGCGGATAATTACGCGCGACGGGGAAATGCTGATGATCCCCAATAGCGCAGTGCTGCAGAAGGAGTTCATGAACCTTGATCAGCCGAACTCACACCTTCGGCAGTCCATCAAGATCAACATCTCCTACGAGGTGCCACCCGCCGTGTTCAAAGACATTGCGCTTCAGGTGCTCCTGAGCGAGACAACCGTCTTGCGCACCCCCGAACCCGCGGTGTGGCTTGCAGACTTCGGTGAGTCCGGTGTGCAATACGACCTGCGATTTTGGATCGAAGGGTATCGCGTTCGCGACGACACGCTTGATCGTGTGCGTACCCGTATGTGGTACGCGCTGGCGGATGCAGGTATTGAGATTCCGTTTCCGACCCGCACTATCCGCATGGCGGCCAGCGACGAGGAACAGAAACGCATCAGTGCCACCCGCAGTCGGATCGAACATGCCGAGAACGCACTTTGTGCCTGCTCGCTATTCAATGCAAGCAGCATCACAGATCTTGAACGTAAGGAACTCGCGCGCGCAGCCTCAGAGAAAGAACATGCGCCTGGAGCCTTGGTGATTCGCCGCGGCGACACCTCCGACTCAATGTTCGTGGTGGTCAAAGGCAGTTGCCAACTGACCCTGCCCTCTGGAGAGCGGATTACATTTGAACGCGGCGGATATTTCGGAGAGGTGGCATTGATTACCCGCGACGCTCGCGGTGCTGATGTCAGTGCATCGGATGAAGGGGCGGTGGTGTTGCAACTGCCGCGCGCCAGCGTCATGCCAATACTACGAAGACATCCGGAATTCATGGCACGAATGCAGAACATTGCCGAGGAGCGGCGCGACCCAACCCGCATTCGCCCGAAGGCAAAGCGCGGTCGCGCTCGGAACTTCGTGCGCCAAGTGTGGACATTGATGAGGCCGATCTGATCGCCCGGTAATCAGGTGAAGAAATCAAATCGTCGGGGTAGACTCCGGTATGCAGATTTCGTCCGAGATTCCCACTGCGACCGCCGCCGACCTCCAACCAATCGGTAGCGAAGACCAGCCTGCTGCCGTTCTTCGCGTCGTCAGTGCGTTGGGCGGGATCGCCCAGACCAAGCGCGCCAACGGTCGTATGGGGAATGTGCTCGTCACCGAGCCATCGCTGATCCGACAAGTCTTGGTGCGCGGTTCGATGGATGAGGACTTGGGGCTCATTCGCAACTTCGCTTTGCGCACTGCGGCACCCCATGGCCTGATCTCACTCACGGGCCCAGAACATCGCAAGGTGCGCGTTGCGATGGCCCCGTGCTTCCGCGGCAACGGACTTGCGCCGCTTGAGGAAGCGCTGAACCGACGATTGGTATCTGGACTCGATTCATGGCCAACGGGCGAGCCAGCAAGCGCATCGAAGTTGACGCTTGATCTGCTCACCAAAGTCTTCATGGAATGGGTGCTGGGTCCGCTTGATCCAGCACGTGAAGAGGAACTGTGCGCTGCCGAGCAGGCGCTCTTAGAAGTGTTCCACCACGCGATCCCTGATCTCAATCAACTGTGGCCATCAGCCGACGCAGAAGGACCGATCTCTTTCGATCAAATGGTGAATCGGTTCTTCACGCTGCGAACGCTGATCTCCGACACCATTGAGCGCGGTCCGAAGGGCATGATGGCCCAGCTTGACCAGATGCTTCCCCCGCAAGGCGAAGGCCTGCCGCGCAGCGCGCAACTGACCGATCATGCGATCCACCTGCTGCTTGCAGGCCTCGACACCGTTTCGCAGACCGCTGGTTTGCTTCTCCATCATATTGGGCATAACCCGGCATTTGGCGATGCGATCGCGGACGAGTCCACCGGCAACGGCGAGCCCGTGTTTACCGAGGCGTGCATCAAGGAAATTCTGCGCCTGTACGCGGGCGTTCCGGTAGCTGTGCGCGTGACCGGCGCACCCGTCGAGGTGAGCGGCCACATCATTCCTGCACATCGACCACTCATGGCGTTCCTGATCTGCATGCAGCGCGATGCTCGATTCTTTGATCGCCCGCTTGAGTATGCACCAGAGCGCTGGCTTGAAGGAACCACCATGCGGATGGATCCGACGGGCTACATGCCGTTCGGCGCTGGCCCGCACATTTGTATCGGCGAGATGGCTGCCAAATTGATCCTCCGGCGGCTGCTCCCGTCTGTCTGCGCGCGCTACCGAGTGACTGCCATGACGCCAGGACTTGTGCCTGTTCTCATTCGGATTGTCGCCCTACCGATGCGCGCCCCAAAGATCACACTTGCTCGACGCGCCTGAAACACCTGAAACTCGGGAGTTCCGATGACCGTGTTCACAATTGCCGCCCTCCTTCTGACATGCAGCGCTGCAAGTACGCCAGCTGCAAATCCCATCTTTGATCATGTGATCGTTATCAGCGTCGATGGCTTGCGCCCCGATGCAATCGATGGTCCAGAGGATGGCGCCCTGCCTGGTTTCACGCGCTTGCTACACGGGCCGCACACGATGCAGGCGCGCTCCGATGCGGATTGCACAGTCACACTGCCCAATCACGTTTCGATGGTGACGAGTCGCCCCGTTGGCGGACCGTCCGGCCACGGCTGGACGGAGAACGCCGACCCCCCGGCAGCGCGCAACGGCGGCACGCTGTGCAAGAACCACGGCGCCTACGTCACCAGCATGTTTGATGTAGCACACGACCATGGGTTGAAGACCGCAATCGTTGCCACCAAGAACAAATTCGCCCTGCTTTCTCAGAGCTTTGATGAAAACGAAGGCGCACCGGATCAGGACGGCGACGACGACGGCAAAGACAAGGTGGATTTATTTTGCACCGCCGGAACCTCTCGCATGGCGCGGGATGTTGCCACCGGGTGGTTTGCTGCACATCCAAAGCGCTCGCTTCTGTTTCTACATTTCGCTGCCCCCGACGTGGCTGGGCATGGCTTCGGCTGGGACATGACCTCGGGGTCGCGCTACCGCGCAGCCGTTCGGGAAGTTGACGGCGAATTGACTGCGCTTGCTGCAATGATTGACGCCGATCCAGCTCTCCGCGGACACGTCGCCATTGTGCTGACTGCAGACCATGGCGGCGGCGTTCCGCTCCGGACCCATAGTGACTGCAAAGCGTCAGAGAACTTCATTGTTCCGCTACTCATTTGGCTAGGAGCGGACACCGCACCGGCGGAACTTGTTGCACTCAATAGCGACCGCCGCGCAGTGTTGCCCGCCTCTGAATATGTTGGCAATGACACAATCCCGCGGCCAATTCGGAACGCCGAGGTTGGCAATGTGGCGATGCAACTACTTGGACTTCCGGCAATCCCCGGCTCGGTAGCAAATGCAAAGCAGGACCTGCAACTCATTGCACCCGCTGCAACAAAGGGTGCGCCATGACGGCTACGGACCGAACCACCGCCGGGGGCACCTGCCACGTCTTCCACGCGTTTGAGGCTGGTTTTTCTGTAGATATTGAAAGCGCCGCGCGTTCCGTGGCGGGCGCAGGCCGGATTGGCCTTGCAACGAGCGATCGCAACGTCGCCGGTGCCGACTTTGAGAGTCGCCCACTCCGAGTTTCTATTGAGATGGCACCGATCCGCCTCGAACATTTCGAAGTCATGCCGCGTGCGCATGTCACGATCTTTCACTTCGGCGCCATGAGTGTGCGCATTGACATTGCCCTCAACGGACCAGCGCATGCATTGCCGGAACTCGCGCGCACCCTCGTGAGCCAATCGGCGCTCCGAGATGCTGCGCGAACCGTTGCCCAGGACATGATTGGCGTACTCGGCAACGCGATCGTTCGCCCCGCACTTTCAGCGCGGTGTGAGGATTACATGGTGTTTGCGCTCCTTCCCAATGGCGATGACCTCCGCGCAGGACTTCCAGACGAACTGCTCGCCCGCATTTTGCGCGCTGAAGAGGGAGTGTTGGCGCCCGAACAAGTTCGGGATGCAGTGTCTGCGTGCACGAGCTACGGCAACGATGACCTCACCGTCATCGACTGGAATGGTGCAGTGATTGTCGATCGGACTCCGGATGATGCACTTTCCGTGCTTGAATTCGCGAATGTCGAACTCATCGAAATGCGTTGGCTTGATGATCGCCTTGACGATGCCCTTGAGGAGGCATTTCGCACGGCTGGTCAATCCATGCGCGGAGCCCGCATACTTTCTGTGCAGACCGGGCGGCACACACGTCGCATTGCCGAGCTGCAAATTGATGCGGCAGCACTCTTCGAGTCGGTCAACAACGCACTCAAGTTGTTCGGCGATCAGTGGCTTGCCCGGCTCCATCAATCCGCAACACATCGCCTGCATATCGACGACTACGAGCGGTCCGTTCTACGGAAGCTCGAGGCACTCGATTCAATCTACGAAAAGCTCCGCGACAGGCAGGTTCAGATACGCGCGGAGTTGTTGGAATTAGTAGTCATTGTGCTGATTGCGCTCGAGATGTTTGTGCTCATGCGAAGTTAGTAATCATGCTGCCGCCCAACCCGCACCCTGCTCACTACCATCCTCTTATGCAACGCAGCCTTCGACTTCTACTCCGCGCTACTCCGATCGCCTGCATTACCGCGGTCATTCCGTGCAACACAGTGAGCGGCACTCACCGCAGCCAACTGAACATTCTTTCACAGAGTGAGGAGCGGCAACTTGGCGACGAGGCGTACCAAGCGGCACTCTCAGAGAAAGGCGTGAAGAAGGTGACTTCCGGTCCGGATTATGACCGCGTACAGCGCGTGGCTTCTCGGATCGAGGAGGCTTCCGATCGGCTTCATCACAATGCCATCAAAGACTTTGACTGGCAATGGACGGTGATCGACGATCCTGCAACCGTGAACGCTTGGGCGCTTCCGGGTGGAAAGTCCGCGGTCTACACAGGACTTCTGCGTATGGCGCAGACCGACGATGAACTAGCAGTGGTCATGGGACATGAGGCATCGCACGCCATTGCGCGCCACGCCGGCGAGCGCATTTCCGGCAATGTGCTCATCCAAGGCGCAATGCAGGGAACGGCGGTGGCACTCGGAGACATGAGCCCGGCAGCACAGCAAGCAACCATGGCCGCGCTGGGGCTCGGCTCCAATGTTGGAGTTCTGCTTCCGTGGAGTCGCTTGCAGGAATCAGAAGCGGACAACCTCGGATTGATGATCGCCGCTGATGCAGGTTACGACCCACGTTCCGCGATCACGCTGTGGAGGCGAATGTCTGAGAAATCCGGCGCTCCGCCTGAGTTTCTCTCCACTCACCCGAGCGACGAAACGCGCATCGTTCGATTGAACAAGATCATGCCAAAGGCGATGCGTCTCTACGAGGCTGCACTCGCACGCGACGGCGGCGCTCCAAAGAGCAAGTGATCGCTCGCCGTTATGAACGCGCGCCGAGTGCTCGCAGGCGATTCGCGGCATCACGAATAGTCTCATCCGTCTTGCAGAATGCAAAGCGGACCAGACTGCATGCCTCTGCGTCCTTGGAACCATCAGCCTGTGGCGCATAGAACGCACTGCACGGAATGCAGGCCACACCCACCTTCTCTACAAGGTGAAGTGCAAAGGCGAAGTCATTGGCAAATCCAAACTTGCCGTGCTCCGCAACCACGAAGTACGAGCCGTCCGGAATGTAGGGGTCAAATCCAGCGCCGCGCAAGACCGTCAGCATGGCGTTACGGCGCGTGAGGTAGTCAGCGCGCAGAGCCTCAAAGTACGAACGCGGCGCCTGCAAGGCGTCCACGGCCGCGCGCTGCAGCGGAGTGGCGCTGCAGAACGTCAAGAATTGGTGTGCAGCGCGAATACCCGCTGTCAGATTGGGGGGCGCAATAGTCCAGCCGATCTTCCAACCGGTCAGGCTAAACGTCTTCCCGAGGCTTGACATCACCACCGTGCGCTCGCGCATGCCTGGAAGTGTTGCAATGGATACTGGCGGCTCTCCAAACCAGATCTCCTCATACACCTCGTCAGAGAAGACGAGGCAGTCAGCCGCACGCGCAATCGCCGCAATGCCATCCAATTCCGAGCGCGTGAGCACCCGGCCAACTGGGTTGTGCGGGCTATTGATCAGGATTGCCTTGGTGCGCGGTCCAACCACCCGACGAAGTTCTTCAAGCGGAAATGCAAAGTCCGGCGCGTGTAGGCGCACCGCGCGCACCGTTCCGCCAGCGAGCGCCACGCATGCGGCATACGAGTCATAGAACGGCTCTACCAGCACCACTTCATCGCCCGGATTGATCAACCCAAGCATCACTGCTGCAATCGCTTCCGTACAGCCGCTCGTGACGGTCACTTCCGCATCCGGCGAAACTTCGATACCGCTCGTAGCACGAAAGCGCGCAGCGACTGCGGCGTTCAACTCCGGCAATCCGAAGGTCCGCGCATACTGACCGAATCCTTCCTGAATCGCCCGCATGCCGGCATCCTTCACAAACTGCGGGCCGTCAAAGTTGGGAAATCCCTGCCCGAGATTTACTGCGCCATGTTGCGCTGCCAGCCGAGAAATCGTGGCAAACACGCTCTCGCCAAAGGGCTGAAGGCGAGCGGATGTTCCAAAGTTGCGTGGCGTTTGTTGCATGAAAATCCGAGCGAAGAATGGAGATATGAAACGATCAGCGCGATACTGGCAACGTACTCGCACTTGGCACGTTTGCGCCGTGGACATGAACATCGAGCTGCGGGATCGCAATTGCAATACCGCGCTCTGTCAGTATGCGCTTACTACGACCAACAAGATCATGTCGCGCGGGCTGCAGATCAGTCGGACGTGCAACATAGATGGACACGTCAATATCCGCTGACCCAGCCGTAAATCCAACCAGCAACACCTCCGGACCTGGATTAGCGATGACTCCCGCAGAACCAGCTGCAGCCTCGCGCAGTCCGGCGACAGCGGAATCAAGATCAGCGTCCGCCTCTACTGAGACGCGCACCGTCACACGAACGCATGATTCCTGCAGCGTCCAGTTGACAATCTTTCCGGTGATCAGCTGCTTGTTCGGAATGATGACATCTTTATTGTCGAAGTCCAAGAGCGTGGTGGCACGCGCTGCGATGCGTGTCACTCGTCCAGAAATCCCGTCGACGGTGATGAGATCCCCGATGCGCACGGGTCGTTCCGCCAGCAAAATCAGCCCGGAAACGAAGTTCGCAAAGATCTCCTGTAAGCCGAAGCCAAGTCCAACCGTGACCGCTGCGGCAAGCCATTGCACGTCGGTCCAACGAATGCGCAGGCACGCCAGGGCGACAATAAATCCTGTGATAACAATGAGGTAACGCCCGAGCGCGACCAGGGCATAGCGCGCACTTCGATCAATCGGGAAGCGTCGAAGAATCACGATGTTGATGATTCCCGGCAGGTCGCGCACCAACGACATCGTTACAACAACCGTTGCCAAGCAGAACGTCGCGTCGCGCACAGTCACCGGCACGCGCGTACTTCCATCACCACTCGACACAGTCCACACCGCAATATTGTTCACTACGCCGAGCGCGGGAATCAAGTCATGCCACGCCCACGCGAATCCTCCAACGGTGACGATCGCCAAGAGCAGCCTGCCAAAGCTGCGCAACTGTTCGGCAAAGCGCGCCTCTTCACGTGCCTCTAATTGGCCGGAAAGATCAAGTCGGTCCAGCGCCCCGCTGCCGAGGCGTTCAAGCACGGAGATACCAATCGCCAAGAGCAAGATCACCCAGTAACTGCGCGCAATGTTCTCAATGACCGTGGTGGCAGTAATCACATATCCAGCCGCAGCACCAAGGGCGAGCGCAACCGGAAGCATCACAAACGCCGAGTACCAAACGGGACGAAGCATGGAAATCCAACCCGTGGGATGTGCCGCAATCATGCCAGAGAACACACCGTGCGACGGTCGGAACAGGCGCACAGAAACGCCGGTCAGTATCAGAAGCGCAGCAATGATTGCAAGGCGCGCCATCTCGTCGCTCCCGGCAATTCCCTCCATATTGATGCTTGCTTGTGCGATAAAGAGAGCCGGAAGAAATCCACCTGCGAGCACCAACATGGCGTGGCGGATTGACGCCGCCGTTCTCAGTGACCAACCAAGTTGTCGTTCTGCTGCTCCGCTGTGTGAAGTCAACGCCAATGCAAAAAGTATCAAGAACGCGAGACCTGAAACGGCATTCATCGCATACCCAAATGGTGCCGCGGTGGAAGCAGCGGGCGTCGATTCAATGAGATTGCCAACAAATGCAAGTGCCAGTGGGATCGGCGCGGCAGTGACTGCCGCTTCAACAACCGTACGAGCGATGGTTGCCAATCCAACCTCAGTAGCGCCTCCATGGACGGCTGTAGTTGATAGAAATCGAAAGAATCTGCCACGAACCAAGACCACTGACAGCACCAACACCGCACAGCCAATCCAACGGAATGGTCGATAGCGGAAGCTATCCAGGACATTCTCGCCAATGGCACTCCAGAACGATCGCGCCGTATATCGACCGATGTGTTCAGGAACTGCGCGCAAATCACGCTCCCCAATGACTGGCATGTCGGGCAGCCACAGCAAGTGCGCATCGATGAAATTGCGATACTGCTCAAGCAGCCCCGTGTATTCGGCTCGAGCGGCTACTTCCTCGACAAGAATCCCCGATGACGCGGTCAGCGCCGACACCAACGGACGCAGGTACTGATCAGCCCGTGCGCGAAGAAGCGGCGCTAACTCCGCTGCGGTGGCGCGCCCGGTCGGCTGCTCCGCGATCAACGCTTCGACAGCATCGGCTGGTCGTTCAAGGCGCGAAAGCTCCTCTGACGCGTTCAGTCGATCGATCTCAGCCGAAGCCGCCGCGGCTCGCACGGTTTCTAAATCACGACGCTCGTTGACAAGTGATGGCAACGAATCGCGATGACGTACAAGGACCTCAGTAATGGGACCAGATCCGTTTCCCGCAAGAAGTACGCGCCGTTCATCCGCTTCCTTGATAGCACGAAGATCGCTGATCGAGACTTTCAGACGGCCGAGCACCTCGGTGGCATGATCCTGTGCAGCCCGCACCCGAATAGTTTCCGCTGAAGTTTCGGCGTTGAGTCGGGCGATCTCTTCCAAGCGCGGATCAACCGCCACGGCCGAACCGGACGTGGATTGACTGTTCAGCAACGCACTATCAGCGGCACCCGCACGCGCGATGATTGTCATCGCAAGCAGCACAGAAACTATTCCCTTTATCGCTCGTTCCATGGCGGAATCATATCCCGCGCGCCATCCAGTCCGTGAATGTGGCGAACCGCCCGCGGGACCGGAGCCATTCCACGAACGCCGCAAATCGATCGCACATGCGCTCGCCGTCCACCCGCCGCATGTGAAGCGGTAGACCAGCACTACGCAGATCAATGAACTCCCACGGATGCCAGAAGAGATTCAGCATGCCGTCCGCAGCAAGGCAACGCTCGCACGCCTCGCGCACGATGGGCATTGGCAGGTTCTTCCACGCCAGCCAGAACAGCGGCATCCGCAGACCCGGAGTGGTAGAGATCGGCACTTCAAGGATCCCATCGACCCGATACGGAACCCGGGGTAACGCGCGGTTGCTGTACCGACCGGGCAGCCAGATCGGGTTGACCGAACTGTCGTATGCATAGCCGGCCGCGTGGATGGCGGCCGGGTCGGTGTGCTGCAGACGCGGTCGACGAAATCCCAGCACCTCTTGGGCGCTTGCCGCGCGCAAGACGGCACGACTTGTGGCAAGGTCCTCAATCTTGAAACTGGCATGCCAATGGGCGTGGCTTGCTATTTCATGGCTTCGGGCAGCCCGAGCGATCAGCTCTGGATGCCACTCCGCGAAGTTGGCCGTCGTAAACATGGTGGTCGGCACTTGCAAGGCATCAAGCAGTGAAAGCGTGCGTTCTTGACCGCGCCCGCCCTGCTCCATCTGTTCAGCCATCGACATCTCGCGACCCCGGGAAACCGGGGCGTCAAACTCCTCGACATCGAAACTCAGGAGGATGGCTGGATCTGCATGCTTCATACGCGACCTTCGCTACGAGCTACCATCGCGATCATACGAAGCCATGACGCAGCCCATTCCAAATCCAGCAGTCCAGTTTGATGTCCTCTATGAGGATGCAGGCTTCCTTGTCATCGCCAAGCCCGCGGGCGTGGTCAGCGAACCCGGACTCGGCCATCGCGATGACAGTCTGATGAATGGAATCTTTGCGCGCTGGGGCGCCTTCGCAAGTTCGCTCGGCGAGGCGCGCGACTTTGGACTCGTGCACCGTCTTGATCGCGACTCAAGCGGCGCCATCATCATTGCATTAGAAGCGAGCGCATACGACGCCCTGCGCGCGCAGTTTGCGGCGCGCACCGTTCGCAAGCGCTACATGACGATCGTTGAAGGCAAGCCGCCGCGTCCGGAGGGCAGCATCGAACTTCCGCTTGACGAAGTGCGGCGCGGCGATATGAAGATTTCGCTTGTCGATCACCACGGTGGTGGTCGCCCTGCCATCACGCGCTGGAAGTCACTTGGCTCCGGACATCGGCGCACGCTCTTAGATGTAGAAATCGAAACCGGACGACTGCACCAGATCCGCGCGCATATGGCGGAACTCGGCTGCCCGGTTGTTGGGGAATCCGTCTACCGAGTTGATCTGCCGCCCATCACGAGCAGACCGCCCAAGGGTCGCGCCATGCAGCCGCTTGCGCTCCACGCGCTCACCCTGGCATTTGCACATCCGACAACGGGTGCACCCGTGACGGTGACCTGCCCGCTCCCAGCGCACTTCAAGCAGGTTGCAGCGGACGCAACAATTCCGCTGCCACGTGAATTGCGTTGAGATGAAGAATGATCAATGAGGGAACGGCTAGTGAACGCACGGTCCCCACGCGCCGATCATCAGACCAAGGTCTGCGCCGTTCACCACGCTATCGCCATTGAGGTCGGGCGCCGGATGATCAGTGACTGGGCCCCACGCAGCGAGCAGGATGCCAAGATCAGCGCCATCACAACCGCCGCTGCCGTCAAGGTCTGCATCACACGAGCTCGGTGTATTCCACAACTGACGAGCACGAGACCACGCTCGCCCCGCAACTTGCTTGCCGATGGCACGCCCCGGCATGTCGTCGAATGGGGGATGAATTCCACCCCAAATTCGACTCAGCGCGCTCTGCTCCGCCGCGTCGCGGTAGGTAGCCCACTGCAGTTTCACATCGACACTTGGGCCATCTTCAAACACTAGAAATTCGTTGTGCGCGCAGACGTATTCACCCACGCCGCCTGGGAAGAACGCATCGCCGGTGAGCACCGTGAGCACCTCTGCCGCGGCGCGACTATAGGTACTGTGACCACTGACGTAGCCGGCAAATGGCGGCGTGACAAAAGTCGGACGCTGATACGGATACCAAAGACGTCCAAGAATCCAACCAACACCCGCCACATCCGTGGCCGGATTGATGATCGCATTC
>CANJHD010000025.1 GCA_947474065.1 Planctomycetaceae bacterium | reverse complement strand
TACGCGCTCGCCATGCTCCAGCGGAGTGAACGCCATGACTCGCCCATCGCATTGCCGCCAACTCGTGGCCGCAAGTCCATCAACACCACGTTGCGGTGACGCAGCGCATGCGCAGTGGCCAGGCCAGAGAGTCCGCCGCCGATGATCGCAACATCAACGTGCTCGCTTGGCGCGGCACCGGGGCCATCGCAATGTTCACACGCGTGGAATGGCAAGGCGTTCGAGGGAAAGCTGTCGCCGAACCATGTTGGCGCCGTTGGAAGCCCGCCTACTTGCTCCGACGGTCCGAGTGATGCAAGGCGCAGCACGGGATCGCCTGGAATGCTCGGCGGTGCTACATCGCGCCGCATCCAAGCGGCAGCCCCGCCGCGTCGCGCGAGCGATGCCGAAGCCATGATGCCGAGACCGGTGATGATGGCCGAACGGCGATCCATCCTCACACGGTACCGGGGTTACTCACTTATCTTCAGGTTTAATTCCAAATCCGGAGCGGTTTGGGTACGCGGGGCGAACAGGGGCGGTGAATGGTGCGCGTGCTAACTCAGCGAGCAGCAGTTCAACCGCCTTGTCCATCTGCGGGTCAACGCCGCCAAAGTGCGGTCCACCCTTCATGACGCCAGGATCATCAAGCACCTCGACCGTTGGATCGACGCCGTGGCCTTCGATGCCCCATGTGCCGTCCTTCTCATAGAAGCCAAAGACTGGGACGCGGACGCCCGAGCCATCGATCATTCCAGGATTGCCACTGATTCCGACGAGTCCGCCCCACGTGCGTGTGCCGACGAGCGGCCCAAGCTTCTCGTGACGGAAGAGCCATGGGAACATGTCGCCGCCCGAGCCAGCAAGCCCGTTGATGAGCATTGCCTTCGGACCGTTATGAGAATTGCCGGGCCAAATCCAATCGTGCTGGTCGCGGCGCGCCCAGTAGTTGGTGACTGGGCGATTCAGCATCTCAATGAAGCGCGATGGGATTTGCCCGCCGCTGTTCCAACGATCATCAATGATGAGCGCCTGCTTGAACTGCTCGCCTTGGAACTGTCGCACCAAGTCAGACTGACCGTCGATCGCTGTGCTCGGCACATAGATGTAGCCAACCTTGCCGCCGGATTTCTCAGACACATAGCGGCGGTTCGCCTCGATCCAATCGCGGTAGCGCAGGTTGTCTTCGCCTCCCATTGGCTTGACGACCACTTGGCGCACTTTGTCGTCCATCACCGGATTGGTACCGATGGTGAGTTCAACAGTCTTGCCGCTCATGCCTTCAAATGCGGCCCATGGATCCTTAGCTCCATTCACGGGCAGTCCGTTGACGGCGAGCAGGTATTCGCCTTCCTTGACATTGACGCCAAGTTCTTGGAGTGGGTTGCGCGCGTCAACATCCCACGGAGCGCCCGCTACCAAGTGCTTGAAGCGATAGACATTCTTGCCATCTGGCCCGATGGCGACTTCCCAATCAACGCCCAACATACCGATACTGATGTTCGGTCCACCGCCGCCGTCGCGGCCGTTGTAGTAGGCATGACCAACGTTGAGTTCGCTGATCATCTCGCTGATGATGTAGCTGACATCTTCGCGGCTATTGGCGTCGTCCACCATCGCCAAGTAGCGCTCGCCGACGCCGTTCCAATCAACACCGTGCATGTGCGGGTCATAGAAATAGTCTCGGAAGATGCGCCATGCATCCTTGACCACTTGCTTCCATTCATGCTTCGGATTGATTTCCTTCAGCATCGGCTGCGTGACAATGGGCTTGCCAGTGGCGCCAGCGGACGCATCCAGAATTTGTAATCCAGAGAGCAACTTCTTGCCATCAGCAGTGAGTTGGAAGCCGCCGCCGTCAGCAACTTTCTTGACTTCCTTCTTCTTGTCCTTGATATCGAACAACTTGATCTGGCCGCCTTGGCTGAAGATCAGTTGGTTCTTGTCATTCACGCCCATGCCGCTAATCCGGGTGGTTCCAAGCGGTAGTTCAATGACGCGCCCTTCGAAGCCATCAAAGTCGATGGTCATCGGCTTCTTTGGCTCGGGCTTCTTCTCATCCTTCTTGGCGTCTGCGGGAGCGCGCGTGCCGGTGAAGGCGTACTTGGTCTCGCCGTCCTTGCCGGTGGCAGTGGCGTTGCCGGTGATGGCGTCGCCGTCCACGGTGGCTTCAAGCGCGTAGGACATCTCCTTGTCGGTGCCTGCGCCGTTCTTCCCGGTGAGCGTCAGCTTCTTCGCCTCCGCGTCCCAGTGCCCGGTGAGTTCGCCGTTCTGCTTCTCGGAGGTGAACTTTGCGGTGGCAGCGCCGGCATCGCCGAGCGTCACCACGAGCGTGAAGGTCACCACCGTTTCGCCTTCCTTAGTGGTGCAGTTCCAAGTACCAGCAGGGCCAGTGACGGCAGGCGCCGTGGCTGCGGCTGGTGCCGCGGGCTTCTCGTCTTTCTTCGGCTCAGCAGGCTTTGGCTCGTCTTGAATTTCGCCACTCGGACGACGTCGACGCGGGCGATCACCAGCTGGCGCACCTTGTCCAGCGCCAGCGCCATCGGGCTTGGCTTCGTCCTTTTTCTCGTCCTTCTTGTCGTCGGACTTGTCGTCTTTCTTGGCGTCCTTACCCTTCTCCTCGTCAATTTCAAGGAGCCATGGGTTCTTTACATCCTTGCGAAGCGGCACTGCGTAGCCACGAACCGTGTCTTGGTAGACCCAGGTCTCGTCTAACTCACCGTATTCCGCCTTGCCGAAGCCGCGCTGGCTGGTGAAATACAACCAGTCGCCAGCGCGATCGAATGTTGGATTGTTGTCATTGAATTCGCCGCTCGTGACCTCGTGGCTCTCGCCCTTGGCAACGTCGTAGACCCAAATACTTGCGGTGCGACGCTCTGGCAGTGACTTGGGGTATGCAAGGAATGCGCCATCGTGACTGATACTGATGTCAAGGGCGCCGTCCCATGGTTCCTTGTCAATCGTCTTGCGTTCGCCAGTTTCAAAGTCCACCAGGTACGCCGTTGCAGTCTTGTCTTGGTAGATGAGTTTCTTTGAGTCAGGGAACCACTGGATGTTGGTCTTAAATGGTCCGCCATCCTTGGTGAGTTGCTTCTTCTCACCTTTGCCATCGGCTGGCATCGCCCACAGCTCGTACTCGCCGGTGGAATCGTCGAAGTAGGCGATCCACTTTCCGTCTGGGCTCCACGCTGGAGTGCGCTCGGCAATTCCATCAGTGCGGGTGAGATTGCGTGGAACGCCATTCTCTGCTGGCGCGGTCCAGATATCGCCGCGTGCGGCGACTGCCACGCGCTTGGCGCTCGGGCTGATGCTTGAGCCCTGCAATTCGTCGCTGACATCTTCGGTGTGCGTGCGAACGGTTGGGCGATCGCCGGGGATCTTCACCTCTACGGTGCGGGACTTGCCCGAGCCGAGGTCAAGAACCATCAATTTCGTGCCTTTTTGGAAGACAATCTCGCCGTCGCCGATGGCGGGCCACTTGATGTCTTCGTCAGTGAACGAAGTGACTTGCTTGGTGGTGCCGGACTTGGAATCCCATGACCAGATATTGAGTTTGTGCGGCGCCTTGGGGTCGGTGGTGTTGTCGCTCAAGTAATAGAGCGTGGTTCCGCCCCACATGGGCAGCGTGTCGATGCCTTCGTAGTCAGTGACGCGTTTCGCCTCGTTGCTGTGGAGGTTGTAGACCCACACATCCGTTTGCATGCCGCCGCGGTAACGCTTCCACGTTCGCGTGTCGATGGAGTGCGGGGTGTATGCCAGCCACTCGCCATCGGGACTGATCGTGCCGTTCGCTCCGTACGGGACGGGCATTGCCTCTGGCAGTCCGCCGGTTTCCTTCACTTTGTACAGACGACCAGCGCGGGCAATGCCCTCCATGCCGCTGGCGCTGAAGAGCAGCGATCCATCGGGGGTCCACTCATTCATCAGTTCGCCTGTTGGATGGTGAGTGACGCGCTCTGGTGAGCCGCCGACGGTGGGGATGACATAGATGTCCCGATTGCCGTCATAGTTGCCGACAAAGGCAATTTTGTTCCCATCCGGCGAGAAGCGGGGCATGACTTCAGCACCCGCTGCAGTGGTGAGGGGACGAGCCATACCGCCAACCTTGGGCACGAGCCACAGGTTGCCCGCGTAGACAAAGACGATGTCTTCGCGGCCGATGTCCGGGTAGCGAAGCATTGAGGCATCGGGCGTGGTGGTTGGGCCGGCGCTGAGCGCGGCCGCGACGATCGCGGAAAGGTATGAGGTCAGCATGTGAAGATCACAGGTTTACCCGTGAGCCGCGCGCAGGTTGGGCGCGGGAGGTGATCTTCACCGAGTTATTCGGGTTTTTTTGTCAACTTGGCATGTGCATCTGCCGTTTTTCTGGCGACAGCGCCACCGGTGTGAGGTTCGGTGAGTGCGCCCTCGGACTCCAAGATCTCTCGCAGCCGTATCAGGCCTCGGCGCGCATGAGTCTTGACTGTTCCGAGCGGCAGCCCGGTGGAGCGCGCGATCTCTTCGTGCGAGCAGCCGTGGTAAATCGACAGTTGCAGTACCTGTTGTTGCTCGGGGCGCAATTTCTCAAGCGCGGCAGTGGCGCGTCCGGCATCTTCATTGCGCTCCGGCGCATCGGGAATCGGTGCTGCAGCGGGCTGAATCGCATCAGGCAAGGTGGTGGCATCAATGCGTCGCTGCCGCCGTCGGCCGCGATCAATCAACCGTCGTCGAGCAATCATGGCAACGAAGGTTGTCTCGCTGGCAATCTCTGGGTCGAACCGTGCTGCACTCTTCCAGACATCAATGAAGATCTCTTGCACCGCGTCGTCTGCATCGGACCCGCCAAGTGCAAGCCGTCGCGCGAGGGACCACACCAATCCACCGAAGCGATCCATGCACTGATCCATAGCACCTGGGTCGCCGGTAGCAACTTGATGCAAGATCGATACTTTGCCTGGTTCTGATGTCACTTCTCGGGCAATTCGGATTGCGATCGCGGCAGGCGAATCGCGGCGTGTTCAGGAGTCATTCCGTGAATGAAGAAGAATGATCCGTTGAACCAGTAGTAGGCACGCTGCGCGTGAATCTCTGACAACGCATCTGCTTCGCCGATACTTGCGGCGATGGCAAATCCGTTCTCAGACCATTTGCCATCTGCGCTTCGCCCGATCACAGGGCGATGGACCAAATTCGCATTACGCAACTCCAGTGCCAAGACGCTACGCCGAAGCACATTGGCGTGCGCGGAGCAGGGAATGCTCATCGGATTGTCGCTCGTAATGATGGCAAATGTGCTTGAACCAAGTTCACGCTGGATCTGTGCGATGTCTTCCGCGGAGACGGGTTCGCTGAGTGGCACCGTGGGTCCGCCCGGAAACTCAAGCACCGCAGATGCATAGTGGTGGTCAATTTCGGCGGTTTTTTCAGCGCGGGCAACTCGTGTCTGCGGTGTGGACTCAAGCAGTGCGGCCACTTCAGTCTCTGCGTGTGTGAGGCTAGCGCCGATGCGTTGTAGCGCCTCGGTACGGGAGACATCATTGCCGCGCGGATCCGTAGCGGCATCAAGTGCGCGGGCGGTCTCGCGGATACGCGCGCGGATCACATGGCTCGCTTCTTGGGAGATTGCATCGCGGGCATGCGCGCTGATGCGTGCCCGGGCCACGGCGCCTTGAGCAGCGCGTTCGGCAAATTCGCGTGAGACGCGCGCGCGCATCTCCGTGGAAACTGCACGGATCGCTAGCGCACAAGCGAGCGATGCAATGGCGCCAAGCACCAAGATGATGGTGTTCGCGCGATGATGATGGCTATTGATCCATTCCCGTGTTGGATGGAGCTCAACAGTCCACTCAAGGCCGGCGGTGGAAAATACGGTGGCTGGAGGAAGATCAACGACTGGTTGCCCGTACGCAGGTTCGCCAACGGTGATGCGATTACTTCCCGCGGCGCCAGTACGGACTGTCAGTGCAAGTTCAGGGGTGAGCCCGGCGCTGATCAACTGCACGATGACTTTGGAATCAACAAGCGCAATCAAGACACGACCGCCGGCCGCCGGAGTGGCCATGGCGATATCGCTACCGATGGTGGCCATGACGCGGTCGCCTGATGCCGCAGGTGCTGCGATGCTGCCCAGACTTGTTCCAAGTTCATGGTCCTGATCAGGGGGAACCGTGGATCCCGGAACAATTTCGCCGTTAGTGCTTTGCAGCGCTACCGCGATTGTGCCTCGAAAGTCAACTACGTAGGTGCGAGCAGCTGCCGCCCACGCATCGTCGGGCGCGGCACTTGACCGAGCTGCAAGTTGCGCTGCCGCAGAGATTCGATCGTCGATGGACGCGTGCAACGCTGCGGCTAATAGTTCCTGATTGCCAGTAATGTCAGTGCGTTCAACATCGCTTTCCTTGGCTTCGGCGTACATCCAGATGATCAGTACGGATGTCATGAGCACCGTGAACACGATTCCCGAAATGAAGGGAAGAAGCGCGCCGCGTCGCCGCGCCACCGTTGCATAAGCAGCAGCGAGCCCGGCACTCAGAAACACGGTCCCCATCGCGATCGGTGCACAGGACCGAAGCACTCGGTCAAGAGTCGGGTAGTCGATCATCCCGTGTTGCGGTAACAAGTATGCCATAGCGGCAATGCCACAGATCGCACCGGCGATGGCTCCTGCAGATATCCAGCCAACTTCCGCGGCAGCATTGGCAGCGGGAGGTGTGTTCATACCGGCGCTTCCTCGCGCTCGGCACGACGGCGCTTCAATTCGGCGTCAATGAATCCACCGATGTCTCCATCCAAGACCCGCTGTGGAATCATCATTTCAAAGCCAGTGCGATGGTCCTTGACTCGATTGTCATAGAACACATAGGAGCGAATTTGCGTGCCCCAGCCGCGGTCAACTTTGCCACCAACTGCTGCGTCGAGTTCTGCTTGGCGGCGTTCTTCTTCCAACGCTTCCAGCTTGGAACGCATCACTGCCAAGGCCTGCGCCTTGTTCTGCAATTGATCTCGGAAGGTACTGGCCACCACTTGTAAGCCGGTGGGAATATGCGTCACTCGGATGGCGCTTGCCACCTTGTTGACGTTCTGCCCACCCGGACCACTCGCGCGGACGAAGGCAATGATTTCCAGATCCTTATCAGGAATGGTCAATCCGTTGTCTTCAAATTCAGGCGTCACATCAAGCGTTGCGAAACTGGTCTGTCGCTTGCCTTCAGCATTGAAGGGGCTGACCCGCGCAAGGCGATGCGTACCGCGCTCGCAGTTCATGTAGCCGTAGACGAACGGACCGCTCAGGCGATACACCACTTCAGCCAGACCGACTTCACTGCCCGGCAGTCGATGCATCTCTTCAACCTTGAAGCCCATGGTGTTCCACCAGTACAGATACATGCGCTCCAGCATTTCCGCCCAGTCGTTTGCTTCAGTGCCGCCAACGCCAGCTTGAATCGTGATGAAGCAATTGCGGTGGTCGTGCTTCTCAGAGAGCAGGCTCTGCGCTTCGACTTTGTCCATGTCAGCAACCATCTGGTGGATTGACTCATCCACTTCGGCGAGGAGTTCGGCATCATTGCCTTCCTTCGCCATCTCGTAGCCAACGGTGGCATCTTCGAACTTGCGCATAACAGCCTCGAGCGGCCCGATCTGCGCTCGGACGATCTTCAGTTGGTCAATGGTTTTCTGTGCCGACCGTTGGTCACCCCAGAATTCTGGAGATTCCATCTTGGCCGTTAGTCGCTCGCGCTCTTGGACCTTTGTTGGGTAGTTAAAGAGAGTCGCGGATGGTTGTGATCCGCGCCTCGAGGTCGCTAAGTACAGGTTGGTGTGCGTCGTAGTGCATTTGGGAAGTGTACGCCGTAAGCGGTCTATGTTTGTGCGCTATAGACTGCGCCACCAATGAAGGTTTCCTCCCGTGTGCATCGAATGAAGGAGAGTTCCACCTTGGCAGTCGCCGCTCGCGCAGCGGCTCTCAAGAAGGAGGGCGCCGATATTGTTGCATTTGGAACCGGCGAGCCCGATTTCGACACGCCAAGCAATATCAAAGATGCGGCTATCGAAGGCCTCCGCGCGGGGTTGACGAAGTACGTCGCCACCCCGGGCACACTCGACGCTCGAACTGCAGTCGCAGGAAAACTGCGTGACGAGAATGGAATTCCCTGCAAAGCGGAGCACATTTCGATCACCGCTGGCGCAAAGCACGCGCTGTATCTGGTGTTGCAGACGCTTATTGATCCGGGCGACGAAGTCATTCTGCCAACGCCGGCATGGGTCAGTTACCGTCCGCTCATTGAACTCGCCGGAGGGCGGTGCGTTGAAGTAGCTGGTTCGATGGAACGCGGATTCAAGGTGCTTCCAGAAGAATTGGCTGCGGCCATGACGCCGCGTACTGCCGCGGTGATCCTGAATAGCCCGTCAAATCCGTGCGGCATCACCTACACCCCTGACGAGATTCGCGCGCTCTGCGAAGTGATTGCGCGCCATCCGAGTGCGGTCTTGGTGAGTGATGAGATCTACGAAAAACTGGTTTACCCAGAAATTCAGCCCGGATTGCAGCATTTCTCCCCTGGAAGTTTGCCTGCGATGGCGGAGCGCACCATCACCCTGAATGGCATGAGCAAGGCCTTCGCCATGACGGGTTGGCGCATTGGATATGTGTGCGCGCCTGGCAGCAGTGGGTTCATTCAAGAACTCATCAAACTGCAAGGGCAGATGACCAACAACATTCCAGCATTCTTCATGCCCGCCATTGTTGAAGCGTTGTCTCCGCGCAGCGCATCGCAGGTTGAGGCAATGCGCGTTGCGTTTGCGCGTCGCGCAGGAGTGGTTGATGAACTCGTGCGCGCCGTACCGCGCTTTCGGTCGGTGCGTTCTACGGGCGCGTTCTATTCGTTCCCATCGATTGCAGCATGCAAGGGATTGACATCAGCCGGCGGCCGCGCCATCACGGATGCGCAGAGTTTTGCTGAAGCGTTGCTCCTTGAGGCGCATGTAGCGCTCGTACCGGGCGGTGACTTTGGAGAGTGCGCGGCAGACCACATTCGCATCACCTTTGCAGCGGAGGAGGCGCTCCTTCGCAAGGGCATGGCGCGCATTGCGGAATTCACAGGAGCATTGCGATGACCGAAACTGATCCATCTTCACTGCAGCAGATTCTTTCGATGGTTGGATGGGTGCCCACCATCATCTTTCCCGCGGCCACGATTGTGAAGTTGATTTCACTTGCGCGGCGTGGGCGATCCGACGGCACCACCGCCCTCACTTGGAGCCTGTTTGCAATTGCAAATGTGTGCCTCTATTTGACGATCGGCGACTGGACGCGTCCACAGGTGGTCATTTCCACGGTCGGAACAGCCGTTCTGCAGGTGGTTGTGGTGGTGCTAGCGCTGCGGTTGCGGGCATTCCCGTCGATAGCCGCGACCGCCCCGGCAGTCACGCCTGCGCCAGCCGCTGGGGCAAACTCCGCAGCCCGATAAGAACTTCGCGTGTCGTCCGTCGGCAATCCTGCTTGAGTACGTGTGCAGCGCATCGCACAGTCTGAGCATGGAACCCAACAGCACCACGAGCGGAGTAGTTGCAGCCTCGGAGTCAGGGTCATCGCGCGCATCCGGGTCACCCGGTCGTGAACAAATCGCGCAATTTATGCTGCAGAACGAGTCTGCGCTGCGGCGGAGAATTGGTGTTGAAGTGGGGCGCGCGCCAGGAGTGGACGCCGACGATGTATTTTCAACAATCCTTCGACGCGTCGATTATGCCGCTGCAAAGGGTTCCTTTGAGATGCGCAGCACACCGGAGGCCTGGAGCTTTGTCGCTCAGGTTGTGCATCGCGCGGTGGTGAGACATCGGCGTCGTGCCGCGCGCTTCGCAGCAACGGTTGCAAAGTTCGCGGGGGTAGCGGAAGCGTGGTCGGAGCCTCCGCAACATGACGAACGCGCCGAACTGGTGGGCATCATGAATGAACTCATGCGCACGCGGCCGCAGGATGCGGAATTGATCCAGCACCGATTACGAGGTCGCAAATGGCGCGAGATATCGGCGTCAATGGGCGTATCCGAAGAAGCACTGCGGCAGCGCTGGTCGTCGTTGGTTGGGCGACTTAGGTCGCGCCGATCGTGACTGGCGCGGGCTGCACGCGTGGGCGGTAGTTGGGCTGCAGTGCAATTTGCAGCGGCAGTCGTTTACCGTTGGGGTCGCGTGGAATCTGATCATTGTCGATCACGCGCTGAATCGCCATGATGCCTTCAATGAGCATCTCTGGACGCGGCGGGCAACCAGGAATGTAGACATCAACTGGCAGGTATTGGTCAACGCCCTGAACCACGGCGTAGGTATCGAACACGCCGCCGGTGCTCGCGCACGCTCCCATTGAGATGACCCACTTCGGTTCTGCCATTTGCATGTAGATCCGCTGCAGCACTGGAAGCGTCTTCACGCTGACGCGGCCAGCAACGATCATCAAGTCACATTGACGCGGGCTGAAGCGCATGACTTCGGCACCGAAGCGCGCGAGGTCAAATCGGCTGCATGCCGTGGCCATCAGTTCGATACCACAGCAAGCAGTAGCAAATGGCATCGGCCACACACTTGAGCGGCGCGACCAATTGACGACGCGCTGCAGCTGGGTGGTGAGAATGCTGTCGACGGGGAGTGCTGCTTCGATGCCCATAGGTGGGAAATGATAGGCGGGAAAGGGCGCGCGGTGGACGCTACTACTGTGGTGGCGCAGGCGGCTTGGGCATCGGCCGCGTGTTCTTTTGTAGAAAGGTGCCCGAATAGCGGTCGGGCTGTTTTTCTGTGGGCTTTGGTTCGGACCAGACGCTCTCGCCTGGCTCGATGTTTGCTTCTTTAATGTCGTAATTGTCTGCGCCAGTCCCAGACGCGCCCACCACATTTCGGTAGCAGCCCCCGGGGGCCACGAGCAGTGCCGCTAGCACCGCTAGGCGGGTCAGACCAGCCGACCGTTCGAATTTCGAAGAGTGGTGAAGAGCGGATGTGTTCATGGCCGCGGTACGCAATGATCTACTTCCCGACTGCAGAGTCAAACTCTTGGCGTGTCGAGAGGATGGTGAACAGTCGTTCAATCCGCATCAGGCGGAACAGATCTAAGAGGTGACGATTCAGACCAAAGACGGCAGGCTTCAGCCCCGCCTTCTCCGCGCAGTTGCGCAGGTCGACACACATGCCGAGCCCTAAACTTGTCACGAGCGACACTTGCGAGAGGTCAAGGATGAACGACTTCCCGCGCGTGGCTTTACTGAACTCCGCGAGTACTTGTTCGCGAATCAACGGAGCCTCGTTCTGTCCAACGCTCGGCGTAATGATCTTGGCAACCAGACAGCCGCCTGGGTGCGAGAATTCAACGTAATCAAACTTGGTGTCTTTCGAGGACATGAAGCAAGCAGTCTATCGGGTTGTGCGATCGGCGCGAACCTCGGCAATGCGCATCTTGCTGGCAGTTTCGAGTTGCGCAGCCCGCAGCGCAGTGGCGATTCGTGATCGTTCCACGCCCTCTTCGCCTGCACAATGGGCGAAAGCAGCCTTCAAGACTTCGTCGGGTCGAATGTCTTCTGGCGGCCGAGTTGGCGCATAAGCATCACGATCCGTGTGCAGCAGAAAGCCGCCGCGCACTAATTCTTCGAGCAGTTCGGCGGAGAGGCGGTCATCCATATGGAGTTCCGCGGCAATGCTGTCCCGAGTGACGGGGCGGCCCGCGCGCCATGAAGTGGACGCTTGTTCCATCACCGCCAAGACCAACATTGGATCGGCGTGCGCATCGTCGTCTGCTCCGGAGCCGGCATCCAAACCGCGTGCGCGGATCGTCTGGGCAAACGCAGCAACTTGCAGCCCGCCGAGCACCGTTACCCACACCACCCACATCCAGAACATGAACACGGGAACGAGTCCGAGCGATCCATACAGTCTGCTCATTCCAAACGCGTGTTCAAAGTACGCAGACAACATTCCCTTCAATCCAATGATCACCACGCTGGCGCAGAAGGCGCCGATGGCCGCGCACTGCGGGCGCACGCGCGCGGCAGGAACCACCATGTAGATGATCAGGAGAAGCGCCCACAGCACTGCAACATTCCAGACCGTTCCAAGCAGCGCAATAATCCATCCGAGGCCTGCTGTGGTGCCAGCGCCATGCAGTACCGACGACAGCAGCGGGATCGCTGCAATCAACAGCGGGCTAGCAGTGAGTACAAACCAGTACAGAACGAATCGACGCATCCATGTTCGCCCTTGTCGGGCGCGGAAGACACGATTGAAACTCAATTCGATGCTGGTCATCAGCCAGATGGCGCTCAGAATGGTCACGCTCACGCCGACCCAACCGAGTGCACTCAGGTCAATTTCTGAAGCTTGCGTCACCAGCGTTTCGACCCATGTGCCGAGCGCAACCGCGCCACCTGAAGTGCTCGCGCTGTCGGTGGGCGGCACGATGCGCATGTTGTCTAGGCCAAGCGAACCAATGAATCCTGCAACGAACGGGGCAAATTGCGCGCCCATCAGCGTCTTGGCCACCAATGTCACCACGATCAAAATCGGAATGAGACCGAGCAGCGTCTTGTATGCAAGCGCCGACGCCATCGCCGGTAGATCATCAGCCATGGAGCGGCGATAGAGCAGGTGAGCCACACGAGCAAGACGCGTCACGATGGTCACGGCATTCACATCTGACATCCGTCTGCCGAGTGCGTGCGTTGAGTTGCCTTGCGCGTTCGTCATAACCCGCAGTGTACGGAACACGCCGTCATGCGCTCACCGACTGATGAACACGCCCCACTGGTTCACCCCGTCCTTTGCGGTGGGGCTTCCGGTCATGCGTTGCTCGCCGTCCGAGCGACCGGTACTGAACCGATTTGGCCCTTCCGTGTCGCGCAGCACGCCAAGACTGGTGCAGTGTGATGTGTCCCAGTGGTATGCGTTGCTGTCCGCTGCGCCCTGGCTTGCACCAGCCGCTCGGTAATCATCGTGACCTGCAAGGTCAATCAGCATGCCGATCGCCTGTTGCGCTGCAGCTCCCTGGGAAAGTCCATCTGCCTGGTAGCGGTCATCGCCAGCGCGATCAACGAGCACCGCAACCGACATGTCCCACGCAGCGCCTTGGCCGGCCGCGGTCATGCTCCAGTAGATGTCATCGCCGCCATCTTCCAAGAGCACCCCAAACGCCTGGTGTGCTGCAGTGCCCTGCGCGTAGCGATTTCCGTAGTAGAGATCATTGCCGCCGCCATCGCGCAGGATGCCCATCGACAAGTAGTAGCCGCAGCCTTGGCCGAACTCGCCGGCTTCATAGCGATCATCGCCGGCCAAATCAACAAGCGCGCCAACGCCGCCTGCTGCGCCTGCTCGATAGCCGAATCCGACGCCTTGCGAGAATGAGGCGTGCACGGTGGGTGTGTCGTACGCGCTTGCCGTTGTTCCATCAGCGCGGTATCGATCATTGCCACTTGCGTCGAGGAGCAGTGCCGCTGCTCCAGGTCCGCCGCATCCTTGCGAGAACATTTCCGACGAGTACTGATCGCTGCCACCAAGATCGCAGACCGCGCCGATTCCGGCAAACGCCGCGCCGATCGTCCATGTGCCCCCAACATAGGTGTCATCTCCGGCGCGATCAATGATGATGCCAACTCCCAAAACCGCGGCGCCGAGCGCATTCTGCGGGCACTCGTAGTGATCATTTCCGGCGTAATCATCAATGACCGAGACGCCACATGCTGCGCCACCCGGACCGGCAATCGGCATCAATCCATTCGCTGTGCGCGTGCCCGTGTACGAGTCGTTTCCTGCAACATCAATTACCAATCGACTTCCCACTACGCCCGCGCCCCATTCGTAGCGATCGTCGCCGGCGATGTCGAATACTGCCGCGACCTTTGTCATGTCATAGCGATTCGGGCCGGTGCCACCAATCACCAACCAACCGATTTCTGGCACAAATTGCGTGGAGAGAACAGTTCCATCCACGGCACCCTTCAGTTCATCCGGAAGTGCTTCGGTCTCGAACGTCTTCCACTCACCGCTGACAGCAAGTGCGGTATCGAAATGTCCAGCGGCGCGCACGAATGCAGAGCGATCAATACTCGCTGATGCCTGCATAGCGCGAGACAGGGCGTCTGGCAATTGCGCAGCGCGCGAAGTGGTGGAGTCTGCCGTTGCGATGGCCGCTCGTGCGATCCGTTCTCGATTTCCATCGCCAAGTGCAGGTGCAAGCGCCTGTGTGATGATGAGGTTCGATTCGTTCAGAAGGAAATCAAGTGCGAAGATTGCGCCCTGCGGATCAGCCACCGGCAGCGTGCTGCGTTCCTCGCCGAGTGTGCATTCGATCCCGAAGGCGCGCGCCGCAAATCGCGCCACTGCGCGGTATGGACGGGCGGATCCTTCGGCGGCAGGCTGCGTGACGGCGCGAGCAATTTCGGGAACCGCAAATGGCTGAACGAAGCCCAGGCGCACCGCGCCTACAAGACCCCGTAGCGGAAAGAGCGAGGGGGTGGAAGAAAACAGCGCTGAAAGTCGGCGCACATCTTCTGCCCGCCCGGCATCCGCGATAACCGCGCCGACCGGATTGCGTTCGTCAAGTGGTAGGACGAGCGCCGGAGCGCCGATACTGCCAGCCGGGCCGGTGCCAGAAGTCAAGAGGAGAAGGGCGGCGGCAAGTATCGACATGCCGCGAACCATACCCCGCTCCGGCTACTATGGCGCGATGCGCCGCCTCGTATCACCGACCCACCCCTATCAAGACGACTCGCGGGGACCGCGCATTCAGAAGGTGCTCGCTGACGCGGGTATCGGCTCGCGCCGGGCATGCGAAGAGAGCGTGGAAGAGGGGCGCGTCACGGTCAATGGTCACCGGATTGACGGCCTTCCAGCATGGGTCGATCCCATCAAGGATCACATTCGATTTGACGGACGGCGCATCAAGGCTCCCGAGCGCGAGGTGTACGTCATGCTCTTCAAGCCCAAGGGCTATGTCAGCACCAACAGCGACCCGGAGCGCCGCCCGCTCGCGGTGGATCTTGTTCAGCATCCATCGCACGCCCGGCTCTATCCAGTGGGGCGCCTCGATATTGATGGTTCCGGTCTTCTTCTCATGACGAACGACGGAGCGCTGGCGAATCGCCTCACGCATCCACGCTTTGAGATGTACAAGGGCTACGAGGTCATGGTCAGCGGTCGCGTTGAGGATTCAGATATTGCCCGGCTTGAGCGCAGCATCTTTGCGCCTGCCGTCAAAGGTCATGAGCCTGATCGCGCGTCGAAGTCAAAGTTGGTGATCCTGAAGCGCGATGCCGCACGCACGCTCCTCTATATGGAGTTGCGCGAGGATGGCAATCGTCAAGTGCGCGAGATTTTGGCGACTGTTGGACATCCAGTGAAGAAGTTGCGACGCGTGCGCATGGGTCCGCTGCAGTTGAAGGGATTGCAGGCCGGCGAGTGGCGCGAATTGACGCAGAAGGAACTAGCGATTCTCAAGGAACACGCGTTCGCCACGCCGCAAGAACGCGCCGCGCGCAAGGATGCGGAGCCTGATATGGCAGTGCGTCGCGCTGAGGCCCGTGTGCGCAAGGCGCGCCCGGGTGCTGCGCGCCGACCAGAAGCAGCGCGTGCAAACCGTCGAGGCGAGGGAAGAAATCCGCCACGCAAGGAAGAAAAGCGCGCGCGTCGCGGTGAAGGCCGCAACGCACCACGCAAGGAAGAAGAACGCCCACGCCGAAGCGAAGGACGTTCGGCGCCTCGTGGCGAGGGGCGCTCGGCGCCACGCGATGAAGGACGTTCGGCGCCTCGTGGCGAAGGTCGCTCGGCACCTCGCGGCGAAGGGCGCTCGGCACCTCGCGGTAAGGGTCGCGCTGGAGCGCGTGAGGAAGCTCCAACCGGTCGTCGCGGCGATACTCAGCCGTCTACTCCGCGCCGTGGCCCAACCAAGCCCCCGCGTCCGCCGGGACCAGTGAAAGCACCGCGCGCCGGTGGCGAACGAAAGTCAAGGAAGTAATCACATGCCACAGTACGAATATGCCTGCGAAGAAGATGGTGAAGTGATCGTTCTGCTTCGCCCCATGCGTGATGCGGACGCGCCTGTCGAGGACCCAGCCGGAAAGGGACGCCAATTCGCGCGCAAGCACAGCGTGTTTGGCGTTGCCGGTTCGTCCGTCGGTCAGACGCATGTGCACACCGGATCATGTTGCCCCTGCGGCAAGCCACAGAGTCAGTGCGGGAACGGTTAAATCAATGAAGCCAAGTAACTCACAGCAGAGCCATTCGAGCGGTCTCGCCGATGGCGTCATTCTTCACGGCGTTGACTTTTCTGGTGCGGACTCCGGCGGAGCAGCAAAGATTCGCGTGATCACTCGCGATATGTCTTCGCTGCGAACGCCAGTCGAATCCATGGGGCGCGTTGATCGCCGCGGCCTTGTCCGTGCAATTCTCGCCTCGCGTGAGGACAATCGCGCGCACGTTTGGCGCGTTGATGCACCGATGTCGATTCCCGCGGAGATCGTTCGCGAGTTCGGATTGCCAAACGACTGGATGTCAGTTGCACGTTGGATGCAGGGTCTTGCGTCACCGCGGTTGTGGCGCGGAGCCGTCCGTGAACGTACGCGCCGCGAGCCACGTCGCGCATGTGACATTGCCATGAACACGCCGATGTCACCCTTGAACCTGCGCGTCTTCAAGCAGACGTGGACATTCATGTGCGAAGTTCTCTTGCCGCTCGCTGAAGAAGGTATTCGCATCGAACCCTGTGTTCCCGGCACGTCAGGTGACGTGGTGGTGTGTGAAGGTTGCCCGGCATCAGTGTTGCACTTCAAGGGCTGGCCAAAGCGCGGCTACAAGGGCGCCGGCGACCCGCCGATGAAGGTGCGCGCAGAAATTATCCGACTACTCAGCGATTCCAAGGTTTCTATTCCGCCCCAAATCGTCAGCGAAGCCATCCAAGACGAAGAAGGCGATTTGCTCGACGCGATCATTCTCACCATGCCAACCGTTGCAGCCGTAGTGCCAGAAGTTGCCATGGTTGAAGGCTGGGTTTATTGAATAAATCGATGCCGATGGGCTTTGTCATTTCTGCCAATTGATCTAGCATCCCCCGCATGACCCCGGCGGGAAATACTGAAGATTCAAATTCGAACGTTGGCCATGTGCGGCCGCAGGCAGAGTTGTCAACTGCATCGGTAACACCCCCGGAAACGCCGCTGCTCGGCCCCGGGAATGTCACGCTCGGCGAACCGGGCGCTCGAACACTTGCCGAGATTGATGCGCTGCTCGCTCGCGCGGCAGTCGAAGTGCAACTTGGACTCGAAGAGGGTGTGGAGCGCATCGGTCGTTACACGCTGGTGACGCAAGTAGGCGAGGGTGGTTTCGGCACGGTCTGGCTCGCCTCGCAGGAGGAACCCGTGCGGCGTCTGGTGGCACTCAAGATCCTGCGCCGCGATCCCAGTTCGCGGTTAGTGCTCGCTCGATTTGAGAATGAACGGCACACGCTCGCGCGTATGGATCATCCAAATGTTGCCACCGTGCTTGACGCCGGCACAACCGATGATGACCGCCCGTGGTTCGCGATGCCATTCATCGACGGTCTCCCCATCAACACCCTTTGCGACGAACGTCGCATGCGGCCACGCGACCGTGTCAGACTCTTCATCGATGTGTGCACTGGCGTGCAACATGCGCACCAGAAGGGCGTGATTCATCGTGACTTGAAGCCGGGAAACATCTTGGTGACGCGCAGCGCCGATCGCCCCGTTGCCAAGGTCATTGACTTTGGTGTTGCGAAGGCCGTTGATCCATCCGATGCAGCGAGCCTTCGCACGGCGGAGGGACAGCGCCTCGGAACGCCGCAATACATGGCCCCTGAGCAATGGATGCACGGCGCAGGAATTGCTGATGCGCGGAGCGATGTCTACGCGCTCGGAACGGTGCTTGCGGAGTTGTTGGTGGGCGGACCACCGTCCAAACTTCCACGCAGCCCGCTTGAGGTTCCCTATGTTGTTCCACCAAGCGCGTGGCTTGCAGAACATGCTGCCATTCATCCAGCAGCGCTCGCCGCCACCGCCGCCGCGCGCAACATGCAGCCGGATGAACTCGCTGAAGTCGTCCGTGGTGACCTTGACGCCATCGTCCGACGCGCGACCGCCGCGCATCCGGAAGATCGTTACGCCACGGCCGCCGCACTGGCTGATGACCTGCAGCGCTACCTCGACGGGCTTCCGGTTGCCGCGCGGCTCTTGGCACCCTGGGAACGCTCACTCCGCGCGGTGCGCCGTCATCGATTTTCCACCGCGCTTGCAGCGGTAGCCGGCATTGCGATCGTGGTCGGAGTGGTTCAGTTTGCTCTCTGGAGCATTCAAACAAAGCATGAACGCGAGTTGATTGACACGGCGCAGCGCAATTCGGAGCGGACATTTCAACTTGCCAGAAATATGATCGAGGATATGGTGTCGCAACAGAGTTCCACCAAGGATCCAGCCGCTGGCAAGGCAGTATTTGCACGTATTGAGAAGTTGGTTGACGGCATTGCTGCCGAAGATCCGTTGGTTGCTGGTCGATTGGCAGCGATTGTCGTGCGTGGTCACGAGGAAGCATGGGAGCACCGCAGCGCATACGAACTGCTCAGCCGGTCCTTCGATCGAGTCCTTGAGAAAGATCCAGCCGGCGATTCCAACGCATTCCAAGACCTCAGCCCGATTTTCTATCGCATGGCGTTGAAATATGACCGCACCCTCGGGTATGTGATCGGGCCGCTGATCTTTGCCCGTATGTCAACGCGTGGCGAACTCCTCGGACCCCAAGCCCGTGCGCTGATTCCGCTGATGTGCATGGAGCGCCAGCCGTGGCCATTGTTTGCAGAAACTACGGATCTATCGGCGAGGCTGTTGTCAGCGCAGTGGTATGCGTCGCTTACGAGCGATCCTGTCGATGCGGCGTGCATTTATGCCGTCGGGCGAATTTCCGCGCTCGTTCGACTTGATGGATACCCCAACCGAAGCGCGGAGGTGTTTGCAGCGCGTGCGTATATCGAACAACATCTCCCGCCGGAAGACCCGCAATTGTTGCTTGCGGAAACCCACGTGTTCACCATGATGGCGCTTGATGGCCTGAATTCCGACGACATGCTGCAGGGCATGATGTTGCATTGCGCTCGCGCGGAACATCAGTTTGGAGTTGGCGCTTCCCGTACGGTGAACGCCTATTGGAACCTCGCCTATTCATGCGCCAACTTGGGTCACTTTGATGACGCATACCTTGTCTACAAGCGGTTCTTGTGGCCGGAGTATCACCGCCAAATTGCTGTGGATGGATTGCGTCCGTGGTACCTCGCCTATTTCGCTCCGATCGCCTACCGAGTGTGCGACTACGACACCGCGTATGCCTGTGCGATGACCCAGCTTGGCGACGCGTTCAGCGCTGGTCAGGATGGCACAGGCGTCGTCTCCACGCTGTCGGCTCGCGTGCTCGCTGGCGTCCTTGCAGCATGGGGCGACGAGAAGGGCGCGCTGGCAGTGGAAGCGCAATTCCGGGTTCAGCGGTTGCCTGAGGGTGCGGACAATTGGTGACCGGGTGCTGCGCGTAGCGCGTGCACCGGCGTGAGTCGTGGTACACCGCTGCTCGAGAACCACATGAACTGCACACCCATCACTTCCGTCGCCGTGATCTTGGCTGCTTCGCAACTCTTCGCGGTCACGGGAATGCCCATCACCGAGCATGTTCAGGCTGCATCCGCGGCTCAGGCTCCCGCATCGCCACCGGCAAAGGCCATCGCTTGGCCGAAAGATGAAGCGGGTCTCAACACCCTTGCAACCGGTCTGCTTGAGGGATGGTTCCAAAAGATGGTGTCAAAGGATCGTGCGGGGATCGAAGCTGGCATGCAGCCAAACTTCCAGCGGATCAATTTCGAAGGTTCTTTTGACCGCACCGCCGAAGTGGCTGCTATTGCTGCGCTTGGCGTCACCAGTCCAAAGATCAGCGGTGTCCGCGCCACTCGCGTTGGTGATGCCCTCGTAGTTACGTGCCTCGTCAAGGTGGGTGAATCACTCGACGGCAAGAAGCTGCCCTCTGAGCCGGCTCCACGCCTTGCCGTGTGGCAGCAGGTGAACGGAGCGTGGCAATTGGCAGCATGGGCGTCGCTCGAAATGCCCGCAGTTCGACCTGCTCCAACGGCACCGCGCTTTGCGGGTGACGCTGCACTGAACGCCACCGGATCAGCGCTGCTCGCGAAACTTCTCAACGCGCAACACACCAAGGACTTGCCGACCTTTGACGGAATGCTTGCCGAAGGCTTTCAAGTTGTGAATTTCAAGGGTCAAAAAGAGCGCGCGGACATGCTTCGCGGAGCCAAGATTGCAACCACCGAGGCGCCAACCATCGCAGACGCGCGCACCACGCAGTGCGGCGATCTGATGATCGTTACGTGCAATCTGACGATGGGACAGAAGGTCGGTTGGGACACAGTGCCCGCTGATCCAGCGCCGTTCTTGGCGGTGTTCCAGGGTTCCGGCGCTGCGGCAAAGGCCATCGCGTTGGCGAATACGAACAAGCCAAAGTAACCCGCGGTCGCATCGGGTGTCGAAGTTGCACTCGCGTCACTGATCGGCGCGTAGCGATCGCAAGCGCTTTGCGAGCAATGAGCGGGCTGCGATGAGGTCGCGGTGCGCGGTTGCCAGGCTGACATTCACCAGACCCGCTACTACTTCCATGGCGATACCGGCCACGGAGTGCAATGTGACAACTTCCATCTCGCGCGGATGCGTGCCGGCAAGATCAATCATTGCCTGCTCAAGGAGCTCAAGATCAGCACGCGCGGAGGCGTTCGGCGCATCCTCGCGGAGACCGGTACCCATTTCGGTATCAAGACGTTGCGTGAGGCGAGCGTCGCGCTTGTCCGCAAGGCGCGCACGGCGGCGATCGGCGATCACTCGCGTCATGAAGACGCTCGCGAGCCCGCGCAAGTGCGCGTCATTGAGCGGCAGTTCATCCTGCTTCATGAGACGCAGTACGGTCTCTGTGACGAGCGAAGTTGGCGCCAACGCAGCCACCCCAAAGCCGAGCGTTTCATGTTCTGCACGGAGGGTTCGCGCAGCTAAATCACGCAGCGCGGGATAGTGACGCCCGATGAGTTCAGCAAAGGCCCGCTGGCGTTCCGGATTATTGAGGTCAGCAGTACGTTCCACAGGTGATGCTCATACTCCGCGTGTGTGCGGCTCCCAGATGATCTTGTGCAGTTGTGTTTGCATCCGGACCGGCAGGCGATCGGCAACAATCCATTCGGCGAGGGAGCGCGGTGAAAGCCCAGCACAACCGGCAATTTCCAACCCCTTCGGTTGTTCCCACGCGGCACTCAGAAGGATCGCGCCCAGTTCGCCGCGCTGTACGCGTTCACTCAGGCCGCGCTCCGCGATAGTAGCCACCGCCCACTCGTAATCGGGGCGGTCGGTCAGTACGAACTTCACTTCATCGCGGGCGCGCAGGTTGGAAATGTTGGACCAGAGGTTGCGCGCACTTTCACCACTCCCCGGGGTCTTGATGTCCAGGATGCGGATGGCGCGTTCGTCGCACGGCGAGATATCCACGGCGCCAGACGTCTCGATCAGGACGGTAAGCCCATGGTCGCATAGGAGCCGGATCAGGTCGAAGGCGCGCTTCTGGGCGAGGGGTTCGCCGCCGGTCAGTTGAACCAGTGGGCAGCCCGTCGCTCGCACGGCGTCGACAATCTCCCCCAGGGTCGCCGTGCGCCCTTCGCGGAACGCGTATTCGGTGTCGCAGTACGTGCAGCGCAGCGGACATCCTGTCAGGCGTACGAAGACGCAGGGCGCCCCTGCCCATGTGCTTTCGCCTTGGATCGAATGGAAGATTTCATTCAGCCGCACGGTGCCCGCGCGCGGGTCTGCGTGTTCGCCACTCGTGGACGCCGCTGGAGTGAGCACCGAGCCAGCGGCCGCAGCCTTGGCTCCGGAGCAGGTCGGCATCAGGTGCTGGAGCGGATTCGGCTGCATAAGACTCTCCAACTGTACGGCCTCCGTTGCTGTGTGGCCAAGGCCGGCGGGGCGCCATTACCAATCAAAGTGCAGTCCCGCCAAAATGCAAGGCGGGAGGCGCCGATTGGCGCCTCCCGCAAATGCCCGGAAGAGGACTCGAACCTCCAAGGGATTGCTCCCACCAGCACCTCAAGCTGGCGCGTCTGCCAGTTCCGCCATCCGGGCGATGGATCCACCGGGCAGGCTGAACCTGCTGCGGAGGGTCGAGGAGTATAGCAAAAAGCCCCCGCCGTTCAACGGCGGGGGCTTATGTAACCATCTAGGTGCGGTACGAGCCTGCTGCTAAGAGCATCCTCACGATTTACGGGGTCCAAGCGCCTAGTAGGAAGGCCAAGTCTTCTCCATCCACTACCCCGCCATTTCCGGTCAGGTCATAGGTGTTCGTTCCCCATGCTCCGAGTAGGACTCCGAGGTCGGCACCATTGACTCGCCCGTTGCCATCCAAGTCAGCAGGGTTTGCTGGGGTGCAATTGAAACTGGTGATGCGCACATCATCAACACCCGCCTCCACGACGGAGGCAGTGCCCAAGTCCTGAGCGCGGAAGCGGATGCGGACCTGCGCTGAAGGAGTGACGTAGCTGCTGATGCGGAAGGACTTGTCAACCCAGAGATTGGTGTTCTCGGTGACGTTCTCCAACTGCACCCAACTGACGCCGTTGTCACCACTGATTTCCACCGGCATGTTGTCGGCGTTCGGAGCAGAACCAGTTTGGTTGGAGTACCAGCGGGAGTAACTGATGTAAGGATTTGTCAACGTGCTGCAGTCAAAGGCCGGAGACACCAAGGTGGTAGCTCCGCCGTCGACATCCTGTTCGCCAAGGGCGCCGCCGACTGTTCCCTGGCCAGTGACCCAAGCTTTGATGCCGGTCGGAGTGTGGTCGTCTTCTGGCTGCGCCGAAAGCCCGGAGGCTGGTTCGACAGTTCCGATTGGGTCAACTCGGGTCCAGATGCCAGTTGTCGCGGTATCTCCAGACGCTCCAACCGTCCAATTGCTAGTAGTGGCTTCGAATGTGTCTACCGCGCCTTGGACGATGCTGTTCGCCACGGTGCTGGTGTAGAACGCGGTCGGCGCCGTTGCTGGTGACGAAGCTGTACCGCCGGTTGTTGCCTGAGCGGAGAAGTAGAAGTTAAGGGTCGATGGGCAAGTTCCACCGGGCAGGTTCACTTGGTAAAGATTCGATCCCAGGTAGGTCATCGGATATTGCGTGTACGCGGCGGCTGTACTGGCTTTGGCGAAGAGGTTCGCACTTGCCGTGTTTGGCACTCCAGCGGCTGGAGCAATCATCACCTGCATGGATGTAGACCCATTTGGGGCTACCACTGTCGGCACTCCTGATGGGAAGGTGAACTGCAGGATTGAAAGCACCGGACCGGCCAATCCGTGCAGCGTGAACGAGTCGTTGATGGCGGAGTAATTCGGCGTTCCATCAGAAATATTGCCGTTGTCATCATCAAGCGTCAAGAAGTCAAGGGTGATGTCAGCTGCGATGGTGGAGATGGCGCCGTGCAGCAGAATCGAGTTGATCGACAGATCTGCCAATTTTTCCCGGTAGGTGGTCGGGTAGGTCACGGCAAGACGGTTGCGCAGATCCCACACGCAGCCGGAAATCAGCTGTCCGCAAGAGTGGATCTCACTGCCGCACGTTGCGCCGTAAGCGGTGGTGCCGGTTGAGCAAGCCGTCGAACTGAATTGGCACGTGTTCTGAGCGGTGCGAATGCCCGCAGTGCAGGTTTGGAAGCCAAGTCCGGTCCGTGGGTCGTCAGACATCAGCAACCCGTGTACGTCACCCATGCCTTCGCCGTAGCCCTGTTGGAGAGAGCCACCCTTTTCAACCACATTGTGTCCGTACTCGTGTCCAACCACATCACCAAACGAGGTTGCAGCACAACCTCCGCCGGCGCTATAGAAGTTAATGGTGCTTCCTGAGTAATACGCGTTGCACGTGCCCGCCACGTTGCAGTTCACCAAGAAGCTGTTGGACTGCGTAGATACCGTCGGGAACGCAGGTGATGCCGCCAAGACGATATCGCGCATCTTGTTGGCCATCTTGTAGGCGTTCACCTGTGACAACTCGGTTGCCACTGTGTTGGTTGCGTTGAAGACCGGGCTCCAGTTGGCACCATCGTTGGCGGTGGTGGCCAACGAAACGGTTGCGCTGCCGTTGTTGGTTGTGGTGAAGTACCGACCCGCCAAGCGGGTGGTGTAGGTTGCTCCGGCAGCGCCCGCGGGAATGGAGAAATTTCCGTTGACATCCGCGTAGGCGATGGTCGTGCCGGTCTTCACCTCGACGTAGGGCAAGCCAGTAGAAACTTCGCTCGCGCAGGTATCGGCGCCGTAGCCAGTGGTTGCAAGTCCGTTGACCTGACCAGTCACGGCGTGATAGATCTTGTTCTCCTGGAAGAGAATTGTTCCGTTCTGCGCGTCAACCACGAATTCGATGCGTTGGTGATTGTCAGGGTCAGCCGGGCTGCCTGCCTCCGCGGTGAAGAGCACTGCGAGGCGGGGTTCGGCCTTGACGCGATCGATACCAGCCCAGATCACATATTGCGCAGGTCCAATCTCTGGCTGGGATCGGAACGCGCTCAATGGATTGCGCGTCCACAACTTTGCATTCGGCAACCTTGCAAGGTTGACGGCATCAAGCTGCTTCTCAATTCCCGTCACATCCCACAGCGTGCTCGAGGCGAGCACCGCCGGGAAGCCCGGCTCATTGCGTGTCAGCACCATCAAGTTGCCCTTGTAGACGGTGATGCCGCGGAACTGTTGCGTGTAGTAGACGCCAGTGAATTTGAATCCATCAACATCGCGGTTGGGCATGATCTGCACCAGGTGCTCGCCCGACTCAAAGGGCCCAAACGGCGCAAGGTCAGTCGGCTGGACGCCGAAGAGCTGTTGGGCGCTCGTCTCGATGAATTTCTGTGCACTCTCCGAGGGCGTTGCGCCCTGTGAGAAGTTGCCGTAGACGCGACCGATCTGATCGCCGCATGTCATGACATCAGATTGTGGATGCGCCAAACGAAAGGCATCGAGTGCCGACGCGGATGCGCCAGTACCAGATGCCACCTGCGCGTTGGCGGTCAATGTCGTGGCGAGTGAGAGAGCGAGGGCAAGAGAGGTGGTCTTCATGGATGGTCTTCTTGTATCGGGGCAATCTTCAGTAAGCAATGTTGATTCGGAGACGAATCAGCAGGGTGGGGGTGGGGTATGTGGAGTGCCAAGAGTGGGTCGGGGTGGGCGGGTAGTCGGTAATTACCTCATTGTTGCACTGACTAGGCGCCGAGGCAAGCGTGGGGTTTGCGGTTCCTTCGCATCAGTCTGTCCGATAGGCGGACAGTCTTCACATCCTCCTATACTCACCCCGTGGCAGGAAGTTCCCAAGAACATGTTCCAAATGAGCCGACGATTGAAAATCGTCAGTCTCGGCATGACTACGAGATCACCGAAACGCTCGAGTGCGGGATCGAACTTCTCGGTACCGAAGTGAAGAGCATTCGTGCCGGAAAGGTCAGTTTGGCAGAGGGTTATGTCAGCGCCACCGCTGAACCGCCTTCGCTTTCGCTGCATTCAGTGCACATTGCTGAGTATCCGGCTGCTGGTAAGGCGGTGCAGCATGCCCCCGTCCGCGTGCGGCGCTTGCTTGCTCACAAGCGTGAGATTCGGAAACTTGCTGAAGAAGTGAAGCGCAAGGGTTATACGATCGTCCCGCTCAAGATGTATTTCAAAGATGGTCGAGCCAAAATCCTGATTGGCTTAGGAACTGGTCGAAAGTCGTCCGATAAGCGCCACGCTATCGCCTCTCGCGAAATGAAGCGCGACATGGATCGGGCCATGCACGGTCGGCGCTAGGTCACACCCGATGCATCTTTGGGGCAACGAACGTCAACGTAGATCGCTCTCGCAAACTCGTTCGCATCTACTTCTTGACGATGATCGTCTTGCCGCGGTCAGCATCGCGCCGGCCTTCGATGCAATCCACGATGACCTGTGCAGCGACCTCTGGTGAAAGGGTCATAGCCTTCGGCAGCACCTTCTCTGGGAAATTGCGGCGCAGCATCGGGGTATCGATGGAGCCCATGTTGACGCAGAACGCTCGAATGCCAAGCTTTGATCCTTCGACATGCATGCTGCGAGTGAAACTATCGAGCGCACTCTTGCTAGCGGCATATGCAAAGAAACCAGAGAAGGGATCGGATGTGCCGAGTGTGCTGACATTCACCACGCATCCGGCTCGTCGTTCTTTGAAGTGCGGCCACGCTCGCGCAATCAGGAACGCTGGAGCAAACGCATTGTGGAAGAACACTTCCTCAAGGAGTTCATCATCGGTCGCTTCGATCGGTGCGCGTGGTGCAACCCCTGCGCAGTTGACAAGGTTGTCAATCCCGCCACGTTCGGCGATGGTTCGATCAATCACGCCGTGTGCAGCCACACTGTTCGCAAGGTCGCACGTGATGACGATCGGTGGACCGCCCGCGCACGTGCCGCACGCAGTCAATGTCTCCAGCAGCTTTGATTCGGTTCGTCCCACGAGTGTCAGCGCATGTCCACGCGCCGCCAAATTGATAGCAAGTGCGCGTCCGATGCCGCTCCCGGCGCCAGTGACGATAGTGATGGGATTGCTCATGTTCGTGTCCTTGGTGAGTTAGCCACCAGTAAACAGGCGCATCACGTCGTTGTAGAAAGTGAATAGAAACAAGCTTCCGAGTAGCAGTAATCCCACCATGGTGGCAGCGTTCTGGAACTTTAATGACGGCGCGCGGCCAGTGATGTGCTCATAGATCAAGTACAGCAAGAGCCCGCCATCCACGATGGGCAGTGGCAGGAAATTGAGCACCGCTAGATTGACGCTGATCATTGCCAGGAAGAACACCAAGTACATCACGCCGCGGTCGACAACGCGCGACCCAAGGTGGACGATTCCGACCGGACCGCGCAGCTGCTCAACACCAACGCTGCCGCGGAAGATGCGGTCAAGCGTCAGATAGGTCATGACCACCATGGTCTTCGTTTGATGAAAGCCCATGCGTACAGCGGTGATTGGATTCCCGTTCGCAGTGAGCCGCGTCATGAGCGGATCAAAGATCGCGGCTGTGACAGGTGAATCCCAACCGAGCGCATGGATCGCGAGAACATCATCCTTCGCAATGGCAATCACTACTTGGCTGCGCTCATGCGCAGGCGTTGGAGCTTCTATGTCCATCGTGACAGAAGCGCCTTCTCCGCGGGCTGCCGCATCTTTGGTCGCGACGAGCAGCGCGGCGCGCATGGTGGTCCAGTCAGTCACGGGCGTGCCAGCAACGGACCGCACCACTGTTCGCGGTAGCAGTTGCAATGCGGCAACCGCGCTTGGACGCGCCCCGTCTGTTCCGGTCGCCTCGGTCGCAAGGCGATTCATTGTTCCTGCAGTAGCTGGATTGTTGAGTGCTGGTCCAATGACCACGCCGATTCGTCCGGAGCGATCAACCCGGGCTGTAAGCCGCGTTGGTTCGCCGTCGCGCAGCACCACAATGTCGACGTTTCCACTTGTATGACTAGCGAGTACCGCGCGCAGTTGTGACAAGCGTGGTCCGTCAACATCCGCAGCGCGCAGCAGTACGTCGCCGGCACGCAATGTTGCGTCATTTACCGATCCCGCAGGTACGCGATCGACGCGGATCAGGGGCACGAGACCGAGCAAGCCCTTGTCAATCTCGGCATCGTTGTCAACGGTTGTCGGAGTAACCATCAACTGCAATTCGGGAACTGGCTGGAGCTTTCGAGTCACGATTGCGCCTGACGCAGTAGTCCACTGCGTATCGAATGGCGCTCCCGCGGCGCGTTCCGCCGCCTCGCTTAAGAGCATCATCACGGAGGGAGAATTCGAAACACGCTCGCCGGACGAAGCCGGCAAGTATTGCTGCATGACGCTGCGCACATCCCGAGCGCGATTGCCAGCCGCCGGTTCGATGACCTCCGTCAGTGACCGCAGTGGATCCGACTTCGTGCCGGTGAACACTGGGCCAAGTCCAGCGGAACTCATTGTTGAATCAAAGATTTCTCGCTCTTCGCCGCGCACTGCGCCGATCACTCCGGACATGGCGGGCTCGATGCCGATCGCCAAGAGTCCAGTGGCTGGGTCCTTGCGTGGAACGATTCGAAAGGTGCGTGCCACGGCTAAGCCGGTTTCATCGACGCGTTGCACATCAATAGTGAGCGCATCGCCCGGGCGCGCCATGGCGCCCGCGATCTGGATATCAGCGAAGGTCAGTACTGGTTCGCCGTCAATCGCGGTGATGGCATCGCCAGCCTTCAGCCCTGCCATTCCGCCTTCTGCGGCTTCGGCAGCGGACGCTGGTGATCCGGGCACAACGCTGCCAACTACTGGTGCCTCAAAGCGCACGCCCACCATGAAGGTGAAGACAAAGAGCGCGATAGCCAGGAATAGATTGCATGTCACGCCCGCGGTCACAACGATCATGCGTTTCCACACCGGCGCGCGCTGAAAACTGCGGCGCGCTTCGGAAACCTTCGCGGGATCAAGGTCATCTTGCCCGAGCATGCGTACATATCCACCGAGCGGCAGCGCACGCAGTGACCACTCCGTTTCGCCAATTCCATTGCGCGCGAGTTCTTCGTCGGTCATCTCAATAGCAGGCTTGCCAAAGCGGGCGATGGTTGCAGGATCCGTGGATCCAGCTCGCCAACCGATGCCGGAGCGCCACGCTCCAAGCACCGGCCCCATGCCAACGGAAAAGCTTTCACAGCGGATTCCGGCCCAACGCGCAGCCATGAAGTGACCGAGCTCGTGGATGAAGATGAGAACCCCGAATCCCAGAAGGATGACGAGGACGTTCCAGCCGTTGGTAAGAATTTCCATGGTTGCGTGCGGCACGGATGTGCCTCACGAAGCGTAGGCGAACTTAGCGTGTTGCGGCGGGACTGTGAGCCGCCAACTCGGCCACGCACGCGCTCGCGCACACCCGCGCGTCGCGGTCAGCCGCGAGCACTTCGGCAAGCGTGTCGACCGGGCGCGCATGGAGTCGGTCGAGCGATGCAGTCACCACCGCAGCGATATCTCCGAAGCGCAATGATCCAGCGATAAACGCCTCAACAGCGACTTCATTGGCGGCATTAAAGATGGCGCCGGAACTGCCACCGACGTCGATCACTCGCTTGGCGAGGCTGATGGCTGGGAAGCGAGCGTGATCAACGGGTTCGAATTCCAAGGAGCGAATGGCATCCCACGCGATGGTGGGGCAGCATCCGGTCAGCCGATCCGGCCACGTGAGGGCGTACTGGATCGGGTGCTTCATGCTGGGCGGACTCAGTTGCGCGATGGTGCTGCCGTCACGGAATTCAACGAACGAATGCACAATGCTCTGCGGGTGCACGATGGCGTCAATCCGCTCGCTCGGCAGGTCAAAGAGCCAGTGTGCCTCGATGACTTCAAGCCCCTTGTTCATCAAACTCGCGCTGTCGATCGTGACCTTGCGGCCCATTTGCCATGTTGGGTGGCGTAGCGCCTCAGCGAGCGTTGCGTTGGCAGTGCGCTCTGGGCTCCAAGTGCGGAACGGTCCGCCGCTGGCAGTGAGGATCAGGCGATCCACTTCGCGCAGGGTGCCCGCGCGTAGGCATTGAAACACTGCGCTGTGCTCGCTATCCACGGGCAGCAGCTTCACGCCTTTACGAGCGACCGCCTCTTGCACCACAGAGCCAGCGGCGACCAGCGTTTCCTTGTTGGCAAGCGCAATGTTGCAGCCGCGTTCGATCGCAGCAAGTACAGGCGCAAGGCCTGCAACCCCAACCATGGCGGCCATCACCATGTCGCCGGGTTGCGCAATGCGTTCGATCAATTCGGTTGCGGCATCGGGCCCCGTCAGCGTGCGCAGTGAAGGCGGAAGTGAACCAGCGGCACGCGTGTCCGCGAGAGCCACATCATGAACCCCAAACTGCGCCGCCTGCTGCGCGAGGAGCGCTGCATTACTGCCCGCGGCTAGCCCGACCACTGAGTAGCGCGGCCCGTCATCTTGGGCAAGATGCGCCACCACTTCGAGCGTGGCAGTGCCGATCGAGCCAGTGGAGCCGAGGATGATGAGGCGTCGCGTTTCAGTCATGCGGTTCCAGAGTCACTTGTCTATCAACGATCGTCGCGGCCGCCGCTTCCGGGAGTGGTCTTGAGTCGACGCATCCAACCGGTCACGCTGCGAATCGTCTTCTTTGCTGCACCAAGCGGAGTGTCTGAAGCAGCGGGGTTTGATTCCGCTGGGTTCGATGATTGTGCCGGTGCCGACGGGGCATCGTTGCGTGGAGCGCGGTCGGTGCGCGGTTCACGTGGTTCGCGTGGACCACGGTCGCCGCGCGGTTCACGTGGGCCACGGCCATCACGCGGTTCACGTGGTTGACGGGGCTCGCGCGGTTCGCGCGGGGTGCGCCCGCCGCCTGATCCCTGAGGTGCGCCCAATGGTTGGCTTCGAGGGCGAGATTCCGGCGCATCACCTGCTGCGGCCGGACTGCCGTCACCCGATGGTGCGCCTTCCGCGCCATCCGCGCCTTCAGCCCGATCGCCACCACGACCACGACCGCCGCGACGACGTCGACGTCGACGCTTGCGCGGGCCGTCCTCTCCGCCTTCGCTGCCTTCGCCGCCATCGCCACGTGGCGAGCCGTCAGCAGCTTCACCGCCTTCGGAGCCTTCTGCGCCAGCCTCGCCCTCAGCGCGCGCGGCGGCTGGCGTACCAGCAGCGTCGTTGCGCGGAGCATTGCGTCCGCCTTGGCGATTACCGCCACTGTTTCCGTTCGCTGGTGCTTCGTCATCACGATCACCACCGCGTCCGCGACCACGACGTCGACGTCGGCGCCGGCCTCGTCCCGCTTCGCCATCACCTTCGCCGCGGTTGCCTTGGCCGCGATTGCCACCTGACTGCTCACGCTCAAGTGCGAGCGCAGCTTCTTCGGCAGCATCCGTAGCGTCTGCTTCGTCAAGGTCAGCAACATCAAGACCAGCTTCAACGCGCGTTGCGCGTTCAGCATCGCGGGCCTCGCGAGCAGCGGCGCGTTCAACGGCTCGTGCAGCAGCAGCTTCCTGACGCTCGCGTGCAGCTTCTTGACGTTCACGTGCGGCCTCTTGCCGCAGTCGTGCATCTTCTTCACGCTTGCGCGTGTCTTCTTCGCGGCGGCGCGCATCTTCTTCACGCTTACGAACATCGTCCTCGCGACGGCGCGTTTCGCGCTCGGCGTCAGAACGACGAATCAGTTCGGAAACGCTCGGTTCGTTGGCAGTTGGGGTTGGTAGATCGTCAAATCCACCAGCGAGTGCCATGGCAGTTGCGTCAGCCGGCGCAGGCTTACGACGACGGCGACGACGACGGTGTCCGCCTCCGTCCACCACATCATCATCACCATCATCGTCGTCAGAAACCACAACGCTGTCCGGCAAATCCGAAAGGCGTGGCGCAGGAACGCGCGGCAGACGATCAAGCTCAATGTCCGCGCCGCGGTCGTCGTAGGCATACACCTCAACGCGATCCATGGCAAAGGCATCACTGATGCGGATGTCAACGCGCTTGTCGCTGCGCTCTTCAAGTTCATGGAGCGCATTGCGGCGCGTACTGAGGAACACTCCTGCAACGCGCGCGCTGCACACCACCTCGACGCGCGCAATGCGGTCGTGGCAGAAGAAGAGCGCTATGCGACGCAGAATGTCTGCTGCCACTGCGTCCGGAACGCGGACTTCGCCAGCGCCGTGGCAGTGTGGGCAATCCATGAAGTGCGCCTTGTGAAGACCCGGGCGCATGCGCTGGCGAGTCATCTCAATCATGCCGAAGTCAGAGATTTCGAGCGTCGTCGTCTTGGCGCGGTCGCGGCGCAGATTGCTTTCGAGGCGTGCCTCAATCTCACGACGGTGCTTCGACATGCGCATGTCGATCAAGTCATTGACGATGATTCCACCGAGGTCGCGCAGTCGCAACTGACGGGCGATTTCATCAACGGCTTCACGGTTGGTGTTGAACGCGTTGGTCTCGCTATCGCGTGCACTGCGGCTCTTGCCACTGTTCACGTCGATCGCCACCATGGCTTCAGTCTGGTCAATGACGAGTGCTCCGCCCGAAGGCAGCGGCACCTCGCGCGCGTGAATTTGCTCAATTTGCCGCTCAACGCCGAACGCCTCAAAGACGGGCGCGATACGGTCGTAGAACAGGAGCCGCGGTGCGTTGATCGGCGCCACCACTTGCAAGAAGGTCTTTGCACGCGTGAAAGCGCTCTCGCTGTCCACCACGATCGCATCAACGCTGTCGTCAGCGATGTCGCGGATGGTGCGGACCAGAAGGTCGCTTTCCGTGTACAGGGCGCAGGGCGCGCCGGTTGAACTCATGCGTCGCTCCATGGCCTGCCAGAGGCGCTGGAGGTAAATCGCATCGCGCTGCAACTCGGTCTTGGTGCGATCGAAGCCAGCAGTGCGCAGAATGAATCCGAAGCCCGCGGGCAACTCAAGGCTGTCCAAGATGCGGCGCATCTCGCGACGCTGATCTTCGTCTTCAACCTTGCGGCTGACGCCAACCTTGTCCATCTGCGGCATCATCACCAGCAGTCGACCAGGGATAGAGACGTAACTCGTCAGGGTTGGACCCTTGGTGCCGATGCCCTCCTTGAGGACCTGCACGATGACTTCCTGGCCGCGCTTGAGCGCCTCCTGAATCGGTGGACGATCGCGGCGCGCAATCTTCTTGCCGACGCGCTCGGTGCGCTCTTCGCCTGGGAAGTATTGCGGGTGCAGATCGCTGATGTGCAGGAAGCCGTTCTGGCCTTCACCGAAGTCGATGAACGCCGCCTGGATGGCGGGTTCCACATTCATCACGCGTCCCTTGTAGATGTTGCCCACGTGGGTGGCGGTGTTTTCGCGCTCGGCAAAGATCTGCTCAAGGCGTCCATCTTCAAGGACGGCGATGCGGCATTCTTCACCCGGAACATCATTGACCACGATCAGTTGGCGGCGCTTGGAACCTGCTGGTGCGCTCTGCTGGGTTTCCTTCTTGCGTCCGCGACCACCTCGGCGATTGCGGCGCTTGCTGCCATCGCTCGGAGTATCTGTGGATTCCGCGCCATCTTCGCCGGATGCGGCGTCTTCGGCGTCTTCGGAATCCTCGGAGTCGTCGTCGGAATCGCTTGATTCGTCGTCGGAATCATCATCAGAGTTATCAGAGTCATCGGCAGACGCTTCCGCGCCATCCGTTACCTCCTCGTTCCCTTCCTCATCATCGATCGCCCGGACCGGGAGGATGGGGGCATCCTCGCCGCTCTCGAGTGCCTCGAGTGATGCGAAGGCGGCCGAGTCGATCGACGCGCTTTCTTCTTCGGTGTCGTGTTCATGCTCGTGCGCGGCGTGATGTCCGTCGGAGTGAGCTCCGGTGGAATCCCCGTCGTGCGGTTCGAGTCCGTCATGCTTGGTATCGGCGTCAGCCACGTTCAATCCTTGCCGCGTCAAGCGGCGGTTCGTGGCGGAACCTTCAAGTGCAAGTCCGTGTCAGTCAGCACTCGACGAATGAACAAGCGCGCCCGGTGGATCGATGGTCAACGATGTTTATCGATGATCGATCCAATTCGGGCGACGGTCGGTCCGTCGGATTCGTGTGACACAAGCTCGTTAATCGCACCGTGTGTTCCGCCTGGGTGCCGTCGTCTCGCGCGCTCCGCTATGGAGCGCTCTTGGGGTCCGCCACGCCGAGGGTCGGGGGTCAACGCCGGAAGGGCATCGTCCCGCTTCGCACCGTGGGGCAGACCTGTCGTTTCGAGCGACGGTTCAACCCGTTGTCCTTACTTGGCTCGAGGCACGCGCCTTGGAGCCGCGATCCGTG
>CANJHD010000024.1 GCA_947474065.1 Planctomycetaceae bacterium | reverse complement strand
GTGCCGGTCTTATTGCTCTTCAAATGGCGGCTATTGGGGGCCTTGAATCGCACCTTGCCCGTTTTGGTGAGCTTGATGCGCTTGAGCAGACCGCGATGGGACTTTTGCTTCGGCATGGTGATCGTTCCTCAGTCAGTGCCGGCAGAAGGCGCGGCGGGGGATCGGCAAAGATAGCGGAATCGGAGCTTGCCGACAATGCCTTTGGCGCGGAATTATCGTTATTTGGTCACTGAGACACAAAGTTGTCAGCGGCAACGCTCGGCCATGACCGCATGTCCAGCATTTCGCGCCCTCGCTCGTCGCGTGGAAGCCAAATGTTGTCCATCGCGGTGGCTGGTGACGTGGTCAGGATTGGCGAAGTTTTCCACTCGATCGCGCCATCGCTGAACAGCAGATTCTGACCTGAACCACGGTGATTACTTGAATTGAGCACCCGGGACTCGGGCATTGAGCCCAAGCGGCGCGCTTCGATCATTGGATTGGAATCAGCCACCACAACCGTGCGTCCAGGCGTGTCGAGCACAAATCGCTGCCCGCGCGCAGGAACCCGATATGCGAAGCAGGGCATCCCAGCGGCGCAGGCCGGGCACTGCAATGAGTGAATATCTGTGTAGCCGAGTGCCACGAGTTGTGTCAGGTGTGCGCTGTGGTTCGACCCCGACCAATCACGCGAGCCTTGTCGGATGACCACAACCCCACCAGGGACCTGAAAGACAAACTGCGTCGGCGCCATCGGCGTGTTCTGCAGGTAGAGCGGGGTGCTGTTGTTGTTCGGCAGTCCCTGCGAAGAATGTGTGCTTGGCTGTGACTCTGGTGATGTCGAGAAGAGCGAGCCAATGTTTCCGAACGACGCAACGGCCGGAAGCAATCCGCCGTGGTCGCGTGCGTAGTTGTCGAGTCCTCCGTACAGCGAGCGCATGTTGTTCGCGCAGACGGTCGAAAGGCTCTGCGCACGAATCCGTGCAGCGATTGGCAACAGAACGCCAACGCCCACCAATATCAATGCGGCGACGCTGACAAAGTCGGACAGTCGGAAGTTGCGTAGTCGCCCGGACTGAATGCGCATCGATGCTTCGCTCGCCGCTTCCCAGCGGTCAATGCGCGCAAGTGTGGCATCCACCAAGGAGCTGTCGGAATCGTCAGCGGGGTACACATCAAGGACCTGCATTTGTCGGACGAGCGCCATTGCTCGGGGCTGATCTTCCGCAGGAAGTAGAGGCACCTTTGATGCGTCAAAGCCGTGCTCGGCTAGGAAGTCGAGAACGCGCATGTCTGCGTCGCAGAGTTGCAGCCCGAAGTTTCCTCCGGGCGATTCATTCGGCGGGTGACTCATGCCTTGAACTCCTTGTTCGCGCTTGATGCGCGCGCGGAACGCGCATCAGCAGTCTTCCATGACTCTGCGAAAGTGGCAACAGCAGCGTGCAAACGGCTCTTGACGGTGCCAAGTGGCACACCGAGAACTTCGGCGATTTGCTGATAGCTCATCTTCTGAAAGTAATTGAGCTGGAGTACTTCGCGGTAAAGGGCAGGCATTGAATCCACCACATCTTTGACGCGCTCTCGCGTCTCCGCGCCCTCAAGCGAGATCGAAGGCACTTCGGCCTTGGACTGCATGAGATCCACCATCCGTGTTCCATCAGGGTCGCCGCCGATTGGGGCGTCAAGACTCGCCGCGCGACGACGCTTCTGTCGTCGGTGCCAGTCTCGCGCCTTATTGGCGGCGATCGTGAAGAGCCATGGTTTGAAATTCCGCGTGCTGTCGAAGGTGCTTGCTGCAAGGTGAACCTGCAGAAAGGTCTCTTGGAAGACATCGTCGGCAGCCGCGCTTGAGCCAAGGAAGCGGGCAAGGAAGCCGTGTAGTTCCGTCCGATAGCGCTCCAACAGGGCGGCGAACGCTTGGCGGTCGCCGTCGATGTAGGCAGTCAGGAGGGATTCGTCGGTTTGCTCGGCGGTCGCCATCGTGGAAGGTGCGCTTCCGGCGGTCGCGCGATGCGGCATAGTACGGCAGGAACGGGACTTCGCCGCGGTTCCTTCCGTGAATTGGCGCACTCGTCGAGCCACGACCCCGGCAAGGTCGCCGAGGCCGTCCAGCATGGTGTCAAAGGGGAGGGCGTTGACGGCGCTTACCTGCACCGTCATCAGTTCCTCAAGGGTAATCGCTCGCGCAGCGATGGTTGTCATGAAGGTGCTACGATCCCGCCCCCGACCCGGATCGCCCGAGTTCGGACTGTTTGTGAAGATTTCCTTCGCCCCCTTAGGAGCCCCGGAACCACCATGGCTGTCCCGATTTCCCAGATGTGGACCGTCGCTTCGTACGTTCTCGGACAACGTGTCCGCGGAATCAAGCGCTACCCGTTAGTGCTCATGCTTGAGCCACTCTTTCGCTGCAATCTGTCCTGCGCTGGCTGCGGCAAGATTCAGTATCCGCCGCACATCTTGAAGAAGAACCTCAGCGTTGCAGAATGCATGCGAGCGGTCGATGAGTGTGGCGCGCCGATGGTGAGCATTCCAGGCGGCGAACCATTGCTGCATCCGGAGATCAAGGAGCTCGTTGAGGCCTTGGTTGCGCGCAAGAAGTACATCTACCTCTGCACAAACGCGCTCCTCTTAAAGGAGAAGCTCGAAGCCGGTCTCTTCAAGCCAAGCAAGTACCTGAGTTTCAGTGTCCACATGGATGGCCAAGAAGAGCACCATGACTTCGCGGTCTGCCGCGAGGGCACATTCCAGAAGGCGCTCGAAGGCATTCGCCTCGCAGTGAAGATGGGTTTCCGCGTCACCACCAACACCACGCTGTTTCAGGCCACTGATCCCGCTTCAGTACGTGGGTTCTTTGACGAGATGATGGAACTTGGTGTTGAGGGCATGATGGTCAGCCCCGGCTACGCCTACGACAAGGCTCCCGATCAGGAGAGTTTCTTGGGTCGCCGCAAGACCAACGAGCTCTTCGAGATGATCCTCTCCAATCGCAAGAAGAGTTGGAAGTTCAACATGAGCCCGCTTTTCCTTGAGTTCCTCATGGGTAAGCGCGACTTTGAGTGCACCCCGTGGGGCAGCCCTGCGTTCAACATCTTCGGATGGCAGAAGCCGTGCTACCTCCTTCAGGAGGGGTACTACGACACCTTCAAGGAACTCATGGAAGACACCGCTTGGGAGCGCTACGGCGTCAAGAGCGGTAATCCGAAGTGCCAGAACTGCATGGTGCATTGTGGCTACGAGCCAACAGCTGTTGACTACACATTCTCAGGTGTCACTGGCATCTGGGCGAACGTCAAGGCGCTGGTTGCTCCGCTCTATCCAAACCAAGCCGCTGCAAAGCGATTGGTTGAGGAATCGAAGAAGCCGCATCGTCCCATTGAGCGCTTGGTGCAACTGGGACTCGCAAAGGATGTTGGCGAGAAGAGCGCAGCGTGATCGCGGCAACGTATCGCGGTGGTCGTGTGTTTATGTACACGCCCGCGGTAGCGTTGATGATGGCGGCCGTGATGCAGGTTGGCTGCCAATCGGCAGCGCCTGTGCTTGCGGACGGCGCGCCTGTGCTTGCTAGCGGTGCGCCTGTGCTTGCTGATGGCGCGCCCGCCACGCTTCATGTGACGGTGCTCGGCATCACGCCTGGGCTCGGGATGGTGCGCTGTGCGCTCTACGCAGATCGGGCCACTTTCTTGACGCGCGGTGGAATTGCCGAGGGGTTCAGCGTCCCTGCGGCAAAGGAGCGCGCCGAGTTTGAATTGCACGCGCGTTCTGGACGTGCCGTAGTGGTGTCGGTCTTTCAGGACCTTGATTGCAACGAAGAACTCAATCGCGGCCCGCTGGGAATACCCAGCGAACCGTGGGGATTTAGCGGCAAGCCTTCGCCGCTACTGCCACCATCATGGAACGCATGCGCGATTGTCCCGGCTGCTGGTGACAATCAGATTGAAATCCACTTGATCGGGAAGGCGCGCTGAAGGTGGGGAGCGCTGACAAAGAGAAACCTGCTGGTGTGCCAGAGTCGGTGCGTGCATTGACCGGACCAACGGCCAGCGCATTTGCATGGATCGGCGATCGCAGCAGTGATTTCATTGAGCACGCTTGTCGGGTGCAGTTCAGTTCCGCTGGCCTTGACAGTGCTCAGTTTGCGGAGGGACCGATGATCCTCGCTGCCAACCATCGGAGTTTGCTTGATACCGCCGCAATTCGACACGCGCTTCCTACCGCAATTCGTGCACGGACGGCGACGGTTGGTGCGCGGGATTTCTTTTCGCCGTCAGCTTCTGATCGGGGCGTCAAGAGATTGTTTCGAACTGCGCTGTGTTCGTATGTCGTACGGACGTACCGCGTCTGTCTCATTGGTCGCGGTGATGACATGGGTGATGGCGTTGAGCGAATCACTGGGCTGCTGCAGTCTGGTTGGAATGTGATTTTGTTTCCAGAAGGAACACGGGCGCGGAGCGCGTCGATGGGGCGCTTTCGCATGGGAGTTGCGCACATTGCGCGGGTAACTCATGCGCGGGTTCTGCCGATTTGGATTGAAGGCAGCGATCGACTGCTGCCGGTGGGCGGAAAGTTCATCAATGCCGGCGCGGTTCACGTCAATGCCGGAATGCCGATGCGGATTGAGGCGAATGAATCGAATAGTGATTTCTTAGCACGAATGCGCCGTGAAATCGAGGCGTTGCGAGGCGGCTAGCGGGGCGCTCCGCGCAGTCTGCGCACGGTTGTAAAGCTCCACACTGCAGCAATGATCGGCGCCGCGAACAGAGATGCAATGGGTGCCACACTCCCTGCAATCCATCCGATTGCAACGAGCAGCAACGGCGCGTTGGTTCGAAGCACGATCCACAGAATGATTCCAGCAACGACTGCAGCCATCGGCAGCGGAGTGTTTGTTGCGGTGAGTGCCCCTGCGGTGATGCCAGTGACAGCAATCGTGAACGCGGCCAGCATGCTCATCAAACACCGTGCCATGGTGCTGCGCTTGCCGAGCGGCCAAAGCAGATCGATGCGCGTGGATCCGTCGTGTGTCCAGTGTCGTCCGCTACTGAATGCGCGCAGCAGAATGCTGTACACAAGAACGAGCGTGCCCTCGAGCCAGTCGCGCTTGAATTGATAATGGCTTGGAGCAATCGCGGCGTTGCGGTAGATGACTGGTATCTCCACTTGCTGCAGTTGCGCTCCGGACCATACGAGCCGGATGATCGCTTCTTCTTCCCATGCATAGCGGCCGCTTCGGCAACGCAGTGCGCGAGTCATTGCAATTGGATAGAGCCGCATGCCGCAGGCAGCATCGCCAACGATGGATCCGCACGCGGCGCGTACGGCAAGTCCACTTAGAAATCGCCCGAAGAGGCGCGCGGTTGGATAGGTGCTCGGCAGCGCGCGGCGATCACCCAGGACGAGTGTTCGTTCTGGACGTACTGCGGGAAGCGCGTTCAGAAAGTCAGTGATGCGCGCCCAGTCATGTTGCCCATCGGCGTCGATCGTCAACGCGTGTGTTGCTCCGCGCTTGGTGGCGGCGTCGAAACCGGCGAGCAGGGCAGCGGCTTTGCCGTGGTTCTTCGGTAGACGAACCACTTCGCCGGACCCGCCGTGCGCGCGGAGCCAGTGCTCGGCGATTTCCGCGCCGCCATCAGTGCTTCCATCGTCAACAACAATGGCGTACAGGCCCTCGGCGTGGAGGCCAGCAAGAACATCCGGAACCGTCAACGCGTGGTTGTAGAGGGGAATGATTCCGACAAATGAAGGCATGTGCGGCGTAGGTTAGTCTGCAGAACAATGGCGGAACGGATTGATGTTGCAGCACTGATTGCCAGCGCCCGAGAAAACGCGCGAGAGTCGCACTTCGGTCACATGAATCCTGCGTTCGCAAAGCTCGTGGAATTGATTGGCTTCGATCGCAGTTATGTTCGCGGTGAAGGCCAGTACCTGTGGGATGCGCAGGGAAATCGAATCCTTGATTGCTTGGCCGGATACGGGGCGCTGGCGCTTGGTCGTGCACATCCGGTCGTTGTGGACGCCATTTCGCAATGCCTCACGCTCGCCCCGCCAGCGTGGGTGCGTTGGGAGTTGAACCCGTTGGCTGCTGAGGCTGCTCGTCGGCTTAAGTTGCAGTGTGGTGGGGGCGTTGATCGCGTGTTCTTCACGAACTCAGGAACCGAAGCAGTGGAGGCGGCCATTAAGTTTGCGCGCCAGCACACGGGGCGGCCGGGCTTGCTTGCGTGGTCGGACTCATTTCACGGTCTGACCTGCGGCGCACTTTCCATTAATGGCAATGAGGATTTACGGCGCGGATTTGGTCCGCTTCTGCCGGGCGCTGCGATTATTGAGTTTGGTGATCTTGAAGCGCTCGAACGCGCGCTCAGTTCACGGACGGTAGCAGCCGTAGTTGTTGAGCCTGTTCAAGGAAAGACGCTTCGTTCGCTTGCGCCGGGCGTGTTGCGCGAGGCTCATGCTCTGTGCAAGCGCTATGGCACGCTGTTGATTGCTGATGAAATTCAAACCGGCGCGGGCCGAACTGGCGCATTTCTTGCGGTGCATCACGAGGGTGTCGAGCCAGAAATTGTGGTGATGGCGAAAGCACTCTCTGGCGGATTCGTGCCGGTTGGTGCCGTCTTGGTGCGGAGCGATGTGTGGGATTCCACATTCAGTTCGATGGACCGATCGGTCGTTCATAGTTCCACTTTCCATGAAGGGCCACTGGCGATGGTTGCGTTGATCGCCACGCTTGAGGTCATCGTCGAGGACAAGTTGGCGGCTCGTGCTGCGGAATTGGGCGAACTACTGATACGCAGACTGCGGGCGGAGTGCGCGGGGATTGATAGCGTTCGTGAGATCCGCGGCCAAGGGCTCATGATTGGTATTGACCTTGATTCAGCCAGTATTCCCAGCTTTGCTAAGGTGCCGCTTCTGGGTCGATTTACGGAGCCGATGATTGGCCAAGCGGCCATCATGGAACTGCTCGAGGCGCATTCGATCTTGGCGCAAACAACCGGCGCGCGTCGCCCACTGCTGAAATTTATGCCGCCGCTGGTGGTGAACGAAGCAGATGTTGAAGCAATTGCAACGGCAACGGCAGCAACGTGCCGCGCTCTGGGTGCCGGTCGTTTCTATGGAGCGATGCGGTCAGTGGCGGGAAACATGGTGCGCTCGGGTCTTGGGCTCAGTCCAGCCTGAGTGCGATAGAGCGTCGCGGTTACTTCGGTGCAGGGGCAGGAGCAGGCGCAGGCGCAGGAGTCTCGATCACAAGCACGAGTCCGTCGCGCTCCTTCATGGTCTGTTCCAACTGCTTCTCAAGCTTGGCGATGCGCTCGGCCTTGTCCTTCTTGGATTGCTCAAGCGTGATCGAGCCACTCTTGAAAGCCGGATTCGATTCCGGATTGATGCGTCGTGCAATTTCAAGTTGCTTGTTGTTGAGGCTGATGAGCGTGCGATAGAGCGTGATCTTGGACTGTGAATTGGCGGTCTTCAGGTTGTCGCGCGCTGTGACTGCTTGCCCTTCATAGGCTGCAATCTTGTCAGTGATCCGCCCGTAGTCAGAGGTTGCACAGCCAGCGAGGATGATGACGGCAATCAGTGCGGACGCGATTGAGCCTGTGTGCTTCATACGGGACATGATAAGGAGCACGATCGTATTTTGAGTAGCCCTTTGCTGCATTCCCTCGAGTTCCGGTATGGTGCAACCGCTGTGGAATTCCCTGAACTGCGCCATCGATCGAAAGAGCGGGAGAGCATGGACGATGCTTCTCCGAGCCGTTCAGTTCTCAGTGATGAATATCGATTTCTTCGGCGCCTGAACCGGGCGACTGGTGCGGCAGATGCGATTGTGAACGCGATTTCCGATCGGGTGCCTGGGGCATCCACGCGCCCGTTGTCGCTTGTTGACTTTGGATGCGGCGGGGCTGATATTACGGAGAGATTCTTGCGTTTGACCCGAGCGCGGGGTTGGGACTGCTCAGTTCTCTGCACTGACCGAAGCGCAGATGCCATCGACATGGCTCGGGCGCGAGCCGCGGCTGAGTCCGTGACGGGTTCGCTTGCTCAAGCGGGAACTGAGTTCCGCGTTGTTGACATGCTTGCAGCGGAGAGCATTCTTGGTGCGCAGAGCTTTGATGTTGCGCACGCTTCGCTCGTCATGCATCATCTTGATGATGAGTCGGCGGTCGCTGGCCTGCGCGCGATATCTGCGGTGGCGCGTGAACTGGTTGTGTGGAACGACTTGATCCGCGATTCGCTTGGCATCTGGGGCGCACAACTTTCTACCTTGGCAGCAAGTCGTGAGTTGCGCCATGACGCCGTGGTGAGTGTGCGGCGGAGTTTCACCATGGTCGAGGCGCGCGCCGTGGCGGAAGCGGCGGGGCTGTTAGATATTCGAGTGCGTCGCGTGCGTGGCGCGCGTTTCGTGCTGACCGGCGTGCCTGGTCCGTCGCAGCCGATACCGGCGGGGCGTCCGCTGGCCCGCGCGGAAGGCATTAGTCTTTCGTATGGCGCGCGGCACGTCCTTTCTGCCGTGAGTTTCGTGGCGCGTTCCGGTGAACTCGTTCACGTCACCGGAGCGAACGGGTCAGGAAAGAGCACGCTCTTGGCATGCATGGTGGGGGCATTGACGCCATCAGCAGGGCGCGCTTGGATTGATCGAACCGCGTTGCTGCCGGGCTTTCACCCGCAGGAAGGTGGACTATTTTCAGCGTTGAGCGTGGTGGCAAATCTGGAAACGGCAGCACGTTTGGCGCAAGTTCCCGCCGCGGAGCGATCCGCCGCGGTCGCACGCTGCATGCGCGAGTTTGGACTTGAAGACCATGCCACGCGCCGCGTTGACCGATTGTCGGGCGGCTTGCGCCGTCGAACGGCACTCGCGTGCGCAGTGATTCACACGCCGGTCGTGTTAGTGCTTGACGAACCGGATGCGGGGCTCGACGTGGGCGGGCGCGAGGCGCTAGTTCGCGCAGTTGAGTCGGTGCTCTCGCGGCGCGGGACAGTGATTCTCGCAACGCATGCCTCATCATGGCTCGACGCGTTACCAAGTTTCGCGCGGCGCGTTGAGGTGAACCTGTGACTCTTTCTGCATTTCACCCCGCGCGGCTCGTGATTGATCACCTGTACTTTGGAGCCATTTGTTCCATGCCAGCGCTCGCGCCCGCGATGGGTCGCGCGGTAGCGATCGGTGGAATGGCGGCGGTGCCTGCTTGGCGGAGCGCGTTGCGTGCCAACGCTCGCTTGGCTTTGGGTCCGCAGGCTTCAGAATCGGAAGTACGCGCAGTGGCGGCAGGAATGCTTCTCAACATGCAGCGATCGATTGCCGACATCTTGCTTTCAGAAGGAATTTCGACCGACGCACTTGCATCGCGTGTGAAACGATTCTCTGGCCAAGAGCAATACCACGCCGCTCATGACCGGGGCCGTGGAGTAGTAGTTGCGAGTGCGCACATGGGTGCATTTGAGCCATCCATTGCGCTTCTTCGAAAGTTTGAGCCTCGTATTCATGTGCTCTTTCATCCGGATCCGATGCCGCGGTTTGAGCGCGCACGCAGCGCGCTGCGGCAGTCGCTCGGTGTCATTGAGCATGCGGTGAGTGATGGCGTTTCTGCGTGGGCTGCACTGCAGGATGCGCTGCGCGCGAACGAGGTAGTGGTGTTGCATGCCGATCGTGTAATGCCCATGCAGCAGGGATCGCGGATCCCGTTCTTGGGCGCCAGTGACACGGTCCTTCCAACGGGCGCAGTTCGTTTGGCTTTGGCGTGTGGCTCACCTATTGTTCCAACTTTTTGCTACCGAAACGGCGACGACTTAGAAGTGGAAATGATGGCACCGATCTATTGCGAGGTCGAGTCGCTGCGTTCTGCTGAGGTTGCCTGTCATCCAGCGCAGCGGGCGTTGGTGACCGCGCTCGAGACGGCGATTCGTAAGCATCCTTCCCAGTGGATGGCATTCATGCAGGTCAGGGAGGGGCGGCAATGATCACCTTGACACTCGCGATGTTGCGATCGTTTGTTGCGGATCGAATTGCCGCGCTTTTGACTCTGGTTGCGCCGATTGCGTTCTTCTCGCTGATTGCTCTGTTCTACAGGCATCTAGAGGCAACCGATGGATTCCGATTTGAGATTGCGGTGGTTGATGATTCCGGATCATCTGACGCGCGGCTCTTTGTTCAAGCAATGGAGTCGTGTGCCATGCAGCGCGTGCATGTTTCAGAGTTGCGGGACGGGCAGATGGATAACCGAGGAATGCTGGCAACAGTTCGCATTCCGGATGGATTTAGTCGCATCGATCCGCATGTGTTGCTGGAGGCGGCGTCGCCACTTCCGGGTGCTTCTGATGCCGCGCTGCAGTTGGTAAATGCGGCAAACGCACGTGCCTTTGCGGTCAACGTCCCGGTGCTCTCGGTCCAGATCACATCACTCGACGGCATGTTGGTTCGCGGAAGCGCTGCGGGCATTGCGCTGATCTTCATCATGTTCTCATCAGCCTCGATCGCATCGCGAAGCCTCGGTGACGACGCTCTTGGATTGCAGGATCGATTGCGATCACTCGGCATCAGTGCCGCGTCATCAACGGCGGCGCGTATTGTGGCGATTTCGGTCATCGCTTGGTGTCAGTTAGCGTTGACGCTGGCATGGGCAGCCGCAGTGTTTCACTTGGTTCCAAGTTCGGTATTCGCGTTAGCGTGTGCAAGCGGCATTGCAGCAGTTTCCAGCGCGGCATTCTTCGTAGCGCTCGCGGGACTATGCGGTTCGCGCGCTCGATTCTTAGCTATTGCACCCGTGATCACGCTCGTTCTGAGTGCCCTGTCTGGAAGCATGATTCCTCGGATACTGCTTCCAAAGACAATCGCCTCGGTAGGTGGCTGGTTGTTTCCGGCTTGGGCGATTGACGCCTGTAGCGCTGCGATCGACGGCCGATTTGATGTTCGATCGATTGGCTTGCTCGTAGCGATTTCAGTTGGATCCACAGTAGTGGCGCTCGCCTGTGCGCGACGGAGTGTGCGGTAATGCACGCGCCGATCGCTCTTGTTCGAACCGCCGCTTTGGGCGCCATGGGTGTTGATCTGGAATCAATTGCCGCGGCACTGCGCAGTGCTCGTTGCGGTGTCGGAACGGCGGATGCGTTGGAACAAGCTCCGGCGATCGCCGCTGGCGCGGGGCAGGCGGATCTTGGTAGTCGCACTGTCGCGGACGATGACTCCGCGCAGCACGCCATTACTCACCGTGCTGCATCGGACGCAGACCGCGCCGAGCGGTTACTGCGTCGCGCGCTCGTACAACTGCTTGGAGCTGACCCGGCGCGAACGCTTGACGTGGATGCGTCGCAGGTGGCGATGGTGGTTGGCACCACGCTTGCTGGTATGCGCCATTGCGGCGCGGCGATGCGCCTGCAAGCAGCGGGACACGCGTCGGAATCGCTGCAGTCCTATGCAGGTATTCCCGCTGGATCTGTACTTCGTCGAGCGATTCACGGATTCCCAATTGCTGGCGGGGCGATCACCGTGTCGTGTGCGTGCGCATCAGCGTTGAGCGCGATTGCACATGGTTGCTCGTTGCTTCGCTCTGGAGCAGCATCCTGCGTCATTGCGGGCGGCTATGACCCAATTTCTGAGTTTGCATATGGGGGATTCTCAGCATTGCAGTTGGTGGCGGCGGGTCCACTGAGCCCATTCGCGGAAGATCGGCAGGGCATGAAGCTTGGGGAAGGGTGCGCGCTCTTACTGTTGCGGCGGCTGCCCGACGCGCTCGCGCGCGGGGAGGTTCCCGTGGCGATTATTGAGGCGATCGGCGAGTCGAGTGATGCACATCATTTGACGCAGCCACACCCTGAAGGTCGAGGCGCGTCCGTTGCGCTTGCAGCTGCTGTTGCCAACGGAACGCCAAATCTATTGATTGCCCATGCCACCGGAACTGCTGGAAATGACGCGGCGGAGTATGAGGCGTACCGAACGGCGTTTGGTGCGGACCTCTCGCGCATTCCTGTCACGGCATTGAAGAGTCGCTTCGGTCATCCCCTTGGCGCGGCGGGTGCATTGGAACTACTCGCGGTCCTCAAGTGTGCTGACGCGGGATTCATGCCAGCCGGGCTGGGGCGACCGGTCGATGGTCAAGCATTCCCTGAGATTGATCTTTTGCACGAGAATCCACGGCCGGGAGCACCGACACGGGTAACCGTTCTGGCCGCAGGATTCGGCGGCGCAAACGTGGCGATGTCGGTCATTCGTGGTGGTGGGGCGAGCGCGGTGCCGGAGAACACGAATGCGCGTGAGGCATCGCGCGTCGGTATTCGAGCCGTTGGTTGCGTCTCTGCCGGTGGCCGGGGAATTGCAGGTATCGAGCACCTTGCCGATTGCAACGCCCGTGATGTTTCAGAGGAAACGCTCGCGCCGCTGCTTGACCGTGCGCGAACGCGCCGCCTTGCGTTGCTGCCGCGTTTGATGCTCGCTGCAACCCGCGATCTCTGTGATGCTTCCGGATTGAGTGCGCATGACTTAGCTTCTATGCCGCTGCTTGCAGCATCATGGCACGGAGCAGCTGGATTCACGGAGCAGTACTACCGCGATCTTCTTGCTTCGGGAATCGATCTTGCTAACCCCGTGCTCTTCGCCGAGTCTGTTCCGAATGTCGGCAGCGCACATGTATCACTTGGTCTCGGCATGACTGCCGCAAGTGCCACCGTGATCGGTACCCGCACCGCGGGTTTCGAGGCAATGTTCCTCGCCTCGTGCCGCATTCGATCGGGCGAATGGAAGCGGGCACTCATTGTGATGGCTGACGAATCCCACCCGACGATCGACGCCGTACTCGGCAACTGCACGGGCAGGGACGTGCGCAGTCGCTCCGCCGGGATCGCATTGCTCATGGAGCGGATCGACTCAAGCACGGGGAATTCACTTCCAGAGGTCATGGAAATCAGACATGACCAGGTCGATCACGGAGCCCTGCGCCCAGGCGTGAGTGGGCACGGACGAACCGCAATTCCTGAGATTGGCTGTGTCGCTGGACCAGCAGCGTTGGCGCTTGAATTGACGCGTCCGCGCACCCGCGATGTGTCAATTTCTAGCACGGATCCGAACGGATTCGTCTGGACGGTGCAGGCGAGTGCACACGGGGTTCTTCAGCCGTTTGCTACAGTATGAACGTGCTGCCCTTGTCCTCTGTTCCCTGTGCGCCTCAGTCTCCCGACGGACATTGCTCCGATGCTTGGCGCGCCACTGGTGACGCCGCCAGTGACTTGCCATCGTGGATTTCAAAGGAACTCGAGCACGGTGCATCGATGGCATCGACGAGTGTTTCTGTCGCCGCTTTCTCTGGAGAGCAATTGGCGCAAGCAGCGTTCACTGCTTTCTCGAACGTGCTCAATGAACTTGATGGCGCAGCGACCCGTGTCTGGGCGTTTTTGCCAATGATCACTGCGCGCGATTCCGATGGACTCGATCGCTACATGCGCATGAACGTTGGTCGCGCGCAGGCGTACCGGGCGGCGCGGTGGCCGATGTCGTTTATGCCGGCGGGAACCTGCGTTGGCCACGCCGGCGACGCGCTCGTTGTTCATGCGCTTGCCATGCCGGGCAACTTGCGAGCGATTGAAAATGCGAGACAGCTTCCCGCGTGGCAGTATTCCTCCAAATTTGGTCCATCGGCACCGCCGTTCACGCGAGCAGTTGTTTCCGACCATCTACTGATGGCATCGGGAACAGCGGCGGTCGTTGGTGAGGATGTCGTGCATCCCAATGACATTGATGCGCAGTGGCGCGAGGCGCTCGGACATCTCGCTGCGTTACGAGCGTCTGCCGGAGCGCGCGGGCGCTGGCGGGCGGTGCAGATTTACGTGCGCGAGAAGGCTCATATCAGCATCATTTCTCGCTTAGCGCACCACGAATTTCCCGATCAATGCGAACGCGTCCTGCATGCCCCGCTGTGTCGCGATGCGCTCCTTGTGGAAGTAGAGGCAGTCGCCGATGTCTGAAATACTGCACGTTGATTGCCTCGTCATTGGTGCTGGCCCCGCTGGTAGCGCGGCGGCTATTGATATGGCGCGTGAAGGCCTGAAGGTGCTTGTGATTGACCGTGGCGAGTTTCCGCGGTTTCGCATCGGTGAGAGTTTTCTGCCCCGCACCAAGCGCGCACTCCGTCGCCTTGGCGTTCTCGATCGGTGCATGGCTTTGCCGCATGCTCGGAAAGTTGGCGTTGAGATTTCCATGGGCGATCGCCGCTATGGATCGCGAACATACTTCTTCCGCGACACGATCGGTAACGGCGAGAAGGACGCGTTCAACATGGCGCGCATCCATCTTGACATGATGATGGTTGAAGCGGCGCGTGACGCGGGCGCAGAGGTTCGCACCTCGTGCGCGTTGCGATCAATTCAGTCGCATGGCGATGATGGCATTATCGCCGACACCGACGCCGGCACGGTCCATGCGAAGTGGATGATTGACGCAAGTGGCCAAGCAAGCGCGTTGGGTCGCGAGTTTGGAACGCGCCGATATCACTCATTTCTGCGCAATGTTGCCTACTTTGAGCACTTTGAAGGGGTCATTCGCCCGTCTGGCAACGCTGCCGGTTGCTTCGGACTCACCGTGATGGACGAGGGTTGGTTCTGGCTGATTCCGCTTGATGACCAGCGCACAAGCGTTGGTTTCGTAGCACGTGAACCGCTGCACCGCAGTCTTGATGTCGCTCCGGAAGATCGATTCTGGTGGGCAGTGGAACGCACGCCGATTATGGCTGAGCGCATGGCCAATGCGCGCGGGCCTTCCACAAATCGCGTCATTGCGGACTTCACCTACCGTTGTGATCCCTTTGCAGGTCCCGGCTTCTTTCTCGTTGGCGATGCTGCGGCATTCCTTGACCCCGTGTGGTCGACGGGTCTCACGCTGGGTTTGCTCGCCGCCGAGCAAGCGGCAGCAGGCGTCGTTCGTATGTCACGCGGTGGACGACCAGCTGTAGAGCGGGCCCGGTATCAAGCGTGGGCGAAACGAGTAGTTGGTCGGGCCTTCCGATTAGTAGAGGGTTTCTACGACCCTGGATTCCGTGATCTTCTCTTCGCTCCAAGTCAGCCGCGTGAATTGGTGCGCGGATTTGTCACGCTGCTCGCTGGTGAATTTGATGCAGTTCAGCCTGCAACGGCGGTGCGCTGCTGGGCGCTGGGTTCCATGTGTGCGGTACAGAAGCGCGTTGGATTTTCCCCGCGGACTCGCCCATTCCGGTTGCGCCCAGACGGCGTGACTGATCGGGCTCCCCTCGCACGCCTCGCTCGTGGGGCTGCCCTGCAATGAACCGTTTATTCGGGGCGCTCGCGGAGCAGGGTGCAACTGCTCCGGACCGCGTTCGGGTCACCGACCCAGACGGTCGCGAGTGGACCAATCGTGCGCTCTTGAACTCAGTGGACGCAGTGTCGCGGGCTATCGAACATCGCTGCGCGGCTGGTTCTTTGGTGGCAGTATCGGTTCCATCCGGCGGTCACTTCTGGATTGCCAGCCTTGCCGCCATGCTTGCTGGCTGTGACGCGGTATTGATGGCCAACGCAGCGCCGCGCGCCATGATGGATCGAGTTCAACGCGAGCTGGCACCAAGCATCATCATTGATAGCGCGCTTCTTGCGGAACTGATTCAAAGCAGCGCTGCGAGCGCTGCCGATAGCAAATGCACGCGACCACATGGTGGAATTGTGCTGCTTTCTTCGGGCACCACGGGAATGTCGCGTTTCGTTCACCGTAGTCCGGAAGCAGTTGATTGCGTTGCCGCTGGACTTGTTGACGCTCAGCTGTATCAGGCCAATGACATTGTTGGATCATTCTTGCCGATGCACCATGCCTACGGCTGTGAGCATGCATTTCTTGCGCCGCTTCTGTGTGGTGCATCAGTCCAACAGCAGGCATCATTCACTATCGAACGTGCCCACGAGTTCATTTCTAAATGCGTGACCGTGCTTCCGCTGGTGCCTGCAGCTGCCGCGGCGCTAGCAAGCAGCGTCATTCCACCGCACACACTCCGCTGCGCCATCGTGGCGGGGTCGCCGCTTCGTAAACAAGTACGCACGCATTTCGAGCGAGTATTCGGCATTCCACTCGTTGATCTATACGGAGCAAGCGAAGTTGGCACCATCTGGCTTGATCGCGGCACTGGTGGATGTCCAGTTCCTGGGGTGGACATTCGACTTGTTGATCCTCTATGCCGGGAATCCATGATCGATGTTCCGTCGGGCGCGGGCGGCGAACTCGCGGTGTGCTCCAGCGCAGCATTTGACCGCATCGTTGGTCATGCAGGCGACCAAGAGCCCATGCAGAGCGGATACTTTCGAACCGGCGATCTTGGAGTCCGTTCTGCCGACGGGCTCTTTCGCATCACTGGTCGAGTGAAACTGGTGTTTGACGTAGCTGGTCTGAAAGTGAATCCGTACGACATTGAAGCGGTCATTGAGGAACACCCCGATGTTGCCGTGGCACTTATTGAACCGGTCGTGCTTGCTGATGGCCTGACCCGCGTCGCTGCGTCCATAGAGCTGACCTCACCTGAGATCCAACTCGATGCGGCGACCCTGCGCTCGTTCATCGCCGAGCGGGTTCCCGCGCACGCCGTTCCCCGAACCATTTCATTTGTAACTCAGTTTCAGCGCACAGCGAGCGGTAAGGTGCTGCGGAGGTCAACGGTCATTCCACCAGTCGTAGCGCGCCCAGCACAGTTGCGAAACCGATCCGATCGCGAACGGTGGACGCAAGAATTGTTCAACAACAGTGCCACGGGCTATGACCGTTCAAATGGCGCACTTCTTGGCGGGCTTGGGCGTGGCTACCGTCGACGCATGCTTCAAGCATCGGGACTTCGCCAAGGTATGTCGATTCTGGATGTCGGTAGCGGTACCGGTATCTGTGCGCTCCTTGCGCAACAGATCGTTGGCGAATCGGGCCGGGTGGTTGCCCTTGACCCGAGTTCAGGAATGTTGGAAGTGGCGCGCAGCAGAGGAGTTCGCGAAACGAAACTTGGTGCAGCGGAGCACTTGCCCTTTGCGAACGCTTCATTTGACTGCGTTTCGATGGGCTATATGTTGCGGCACGTTGAGGACATGAGCATCGTGTTCGCGGAGGCCCGGCGCGTACTACGCCCCGGCGGGCGGATCGTCTTACTAGAAGTCACTGCTGCGCGGGGAACCATCTCCGCGCCGATCTTTCGGTTTGCCATGCGCCATGTTGCGCCCGCAGTGGGTGTGTTGGCAAGTGGACGCCCCTCAACATTCCCGATGATGCGCTACTGGGCTGACACGATTGACGATGCGGTTCGGCCAACAGTCATCGTTGCAGCGCTGGAAACCGCAGGGTTTGTCGGCGTTCGCCACGCTACGGAATTGAGTGTCATGAGTTACTACCGCGGCGTCGTTCCGGAGTAACAGTCACTCATTGCTCTTTCGTCTGCGGAACCGCTAAGACCAGAATTCCAGAAGCCAGTCGTTCCGATTGACAGTGAGCTACTACATCAAATTGATGCAGCGCTCCCATGCCTCCGGAGACCTTGGCACTGAGGTCAATCTGGCAGGGCGGATGCGCGGGCGCGTGGAACCGCAGGTTGATGTGCGCCAAGAACCCCGGTCGACGCGGTCCGGTTCCTTCTCCTGGCAAGGAGGTCAACGCAATGCCAGCGGCTTGCGCGAGCGCCTCGCCGATCAACACTCCGGGAACGATGGCGCCGTCAGGAAAGTGCCCGCGCAGAAAGTCCTCGTCGCCGCGCACGTTCCACGTTGCCTGCACTGCGCCGTCGCCGAGTTCGCGAATTTCAGTTACAAACAAGAACGGATCGCGGTGCGGCAAGACATGATCGGGCGAACCGTGGTTCACTTGCCTGCCGCCAACAACTCTGCGTGCGCAAATGTAATGAACACCCCAACGCTCGACATCGTTTCTTTGCCAAGCTTCTTGGGAGCAATCTTGTGTCCAAATCGTTTCTCGATGCCGGTTACCAACATCAGCAAGTCCAGTGAGTCCAGTGCAAGTCCGCCGCCGATGAGCGGTAGATCGTCGGGAAGATCCATACCGGTGAACTTGAGGTCCACCTGAAGGATTTCGCGTACGGCAGTGGCGACTTGTTCGCGTTGCGTGGTCACGAGGGCGGAATGGTAGCGGCGGCGGGGCAGTACGAATGACGAATGTTAGAAGCCGATCACACCACTTGCGCGGCCAGTGATGCCCGTCGTTCCGTTCCATCTACGAATACATGGATCGCTCGCCCTGTGAGGGTTCGCCCATGGAACGGGCTGTTGCTGCTCTTGGAAACACTTGCCGAAAGATCGACGGTCCATTGTGCGGCGGGGTCGATCACCGTCACATCCGCTGGCGCGCCGATACGCAGCGTGCCGAGCCCCATTGCATCAAGTCCAAGAAGCTTGCTTGGTTGGATGGTCATGAGGGCAATGAGACGCGGCCAACCGATCGCGCCGCTTGTAACGAGTGCTTCTACATAGAGTGGAAGAGCGTGTTCGAGCCCAATGATTCCGAATGATGCATGAGCAAAGTCGCGCGCCTTCTCGGCCTCTGTATGCGGGGCGTGATCCGTTGCGAGAACATCGATTGTGCCGTCAGCTACAGCAGCACGGAGCGCTTCAACATCGGCACGAGTGCGCAGTGGTGGATTCATCTTCGCGTTCGTGTTGTAGTCGTCACACGCCGCGTCGGTCAGGAGCAGGTGGTGCGGGCTTGCCTCGCCGCTCACGGGTTGACCAGCCGCACGTGCGCGGCGCAGGATTTCCGTGCTTCCGGCCGCGGACAGATGTTGCGCGTGGTACCGCGCGCCCACGGCGCGATTGAGCATGACATCGCGCTCCAGCATCAATTCTTCAGCGATCGATGGCCAAGACCCAAGACCAAGCTTTACTTGCAGCGGGCCAGCGTTCATGGCGGCGCCCTGAGTGAGTGTTGCTTCTTGGCAGTGCTGCATGAATGCACAGCCAACTACCTTTGCCATTTGCAGTACGCGCAACATCATTTGCGCGTTCGCGATGCCGTCTCCGTCATCGGTGAAGGCCACGGCGCCCGCTTGTTTCATTGCAGCCATCGGTGCGAGTTGTTCGCCAGCGCGGCCAACCGTCGCGGCGCCCGCAACAAACACGCGCGCCAAGTTTGCCTCACGAGCGCGTAGGCGTACGAACTCAACAAGCGGTCCGGAATCAAGGCATGGTGTCGTGTTCGGCATGCAGCAGACGCTGGTAAATCCGCCGGCGATGGCCGCAGCGACGCCCGTGGCGATCGTTTCCTTGTGCTCGCCGCCCGGCTCCCGTAAATGCACGTGTGGGTCAATGAGGCCAGGGCACACCATGAGACCATCACAGTCGACGACCTCGGCTCCGGCTGCGGAGAGTTCGCCGCGCTTCATGCTGATCGCGGCGATCCGGCCGCCATTCAGGAGGACATCGCCAGTACCGTCGATTCCGGAGTCTGGGCAAATCACTCGACCAGCGCGCAGCAGGGTGGTGCTCATCGCGTGGAAGGTTACTCCGAACGGGGTGCCGGGCGGCGCATACGAACGCGCGGGAAACGCTAGTCACGCGGCGGTTGCGGGGGCAAGGTGGCGGCAAAAACACGCACGCCCGCCATTGAGGCGGGCGTGCGGAAATTTCAATCAGCAAAGCAGGGCGTCATGGCCCTGCAACGGATTAGCCGTTCGTCGTGCCAGTGACTGGGCACTTCGCGCCATCCTTCATGGCTGGGCAGCAGCTTTCGGTCTTGGCCGAAGTCTTGGTGGTAGCGCAGCAGCCGCCTTCCTTCTTGTCGCCAACTGCGCCTGGGGCAACAGCTGGGGTCGTTGCGGCAGCCTTCTTCATGCAGCACTCGTCACCCTTGGTGCAGGTCTTGGCGTCGCCGGTGCACTTCGTATCGCACTTCTTGGCGTCGGTGCAGCAGGCTGACTTCTCGCCCATGGCTCCGGCGGCGGTGTTCTGCTTCTCGGTGGAGTCGCAGGCGGCAAAGAACATGGTGGCGCAGAGGCCAGCGGCAACGAGGGCAAACTTCTTAGTGTTCATAGTTGATTCTCCGAAATGGGTGATCCGATCGTCCCGGCACCAAAATTGCGCCTGAAGGGAACCGAAGTATACGGAGACTGAACGCCTGCAGGCTCGTAGAATTTCAACCATGCACCCGGAAATTCCGGAATCCTCTGACCTGCCGGACCCCCGGGAATCATCCCCGGGCGGGTCGGCGGATGCTCGTTCTGAGCGAATTCGGCGACTTTCTGAGAAGGCGCGGGCGCTTCCGCGTGTTCCCGGGGTCTATCTCATGAAGGATTCGGCCGGCACGGTGCTGTACATCGGAAAGGCCCTTTGCCTGCCGGACCGGGTCTCGAGTTACTTCGTTGCAAGCGCTGATCTTGGCGGCCGCAAGCAGCCAATGCTTGATGTTGTCACCGACTTTGACATTCTTGAATGCGAAGCCGAGTGGGAGGCATTGCTCCTCGAGAGTCGCCTCGTCAAGGACATTCATCCGCGCTTCAATGAACTGCTGCGAGACGACAAGACATTCCCGTACCTCGCCGTCACGATGCGCGATGAGTTTCCTGGCGTCTATGTCACGCGCAACCCCGCAGATGAGCGGTTCGTCGGCGCGCGCATCTTCGGTCCGTTTACAAGCGTGCATGCACTGCGCAGCGCGGTGACATTCATGCAGCGAGTATTTCAATACCGCACCTGCGAACTCGACATCAAGTCTGACGATCCTGCGAACCGCCGCTTTCGACCGTGCCTCTTGCACTCGATTGGCCAGTGCACCGCGCCGTGCGCAAACCTTGTTGGCAAGGAACGGTATCGGGGTGACATTGATCGCTTTCTACGGTTCCTTGGTTCCAAGCGCAGCGCCCTGACGCGTGAGTTGCAGGCGGAGATGGAGAAGGCTTCCGAGGAGCGCCGATTTGAGGACGCGGCGGTGTTGCGCGATCAGATCCATGCGCTCTCCAAGCTTGACGATCGCGAAACGCGCAGCGGCGAAGAGTACGACTGGCAGCCAGAAATCACGATCTTTGCAGGTGATCCAACCGTCGGCACGCGCAGTCTGCAGCGCACGCTTGGACTTGATCGCCCGATTCGATGCATGGAGGCGATTGACATCGCCCATCTTGGTGGCGCAGAGACAGTTGGCAGCAAGGTCTGTTTCATCGATGGTCGCCCCTTCAAGGATGCGTATCGCCGTTACCGGATTGAAAGCGCGCAGAACGACGACTACCGATCGATGCGCGAAGTTGTGAGCCGTCGTTATCGCGAGGCAGGCGAGGGCGCGGAAATCTTTCCCGACGTCATTCTTGTCGATGGCGGTCTCGGCCAATTGCACGCAGCGCTCGAGGCGTTCGAGTCACTTGATGTGCAGCCGCCGATGGTGATTAGTTTGGCGAAGAAGGAAGAACTCATTTATGTCCAGCGCGAAAGCGAGCCGATTCGGCTCGCGCGCAACAACGCTGGCCTGCGTCTCTGCCAATCGATCCGCGATGAAGCGCATCGCTTCGCTCAGCATTACCACCACATTCTGCGTCGTAAGCGAACATTCGGCGAGGACGGGTGATGAGTAACACGAGCGACGCGTCTGCTGCGGACGCTGCCGGTGGTGCCGCACCGTTGCCACCGTGGATGGCAATTCACGGTGCCGACATCATCATTCGAGTGAAGGCGGTGCCCGGCGCGAGCCGTGATTCGATTGCTGGAACGTTGGGCGATCGGTTGAAAGTGCGGATCTCCGCGCCACCCGAAGGCGGGCGTGCCAACGCATCGATCTGCGCATTGCTTGCCACCGCATGCGACCTACCAACGCGCGCGGTGGTTCTTGAGTCCGGTCCAGCACAAGCGCAGAAATCCTTTCGGATTCACGGCGCGAATGCAGCGTGCATGGCCAAGCTTGTGCGCTTGGCGTAGCGCTTTCTGTAGTCGTGAGATAAACCGCGAGCCTTACGCCGGCAGAGGTATTGCGCCCGCAGGGCCGTCGTCTGGCTTCGTGGTTGGAGCTGGCAGTACAGCCTTCGGCGCCGCCTTTGCCATCTCTGCACCTAAGAGATCAGCAACCGTGGGCTTGGCCGGCGCTTCGCCGCGCATGACGCGGTCCACGTCGTCCTTCGAAAGCGTTTCGTACTTCAGAAGCGCCTCGGCAACTGCAACCACTTGATCCCAGTGCTGATCAATCAGGCGAGCGGTGTCCGCAAAGGCATGTTCAGCCATGTGGCGAATCTCTTCGTCAATCAGATGCGCCGTTTCTGGTGAATAGTCCTTCTCAGGAATGAACGCCTCGCGGCTGTCTTCGCCCTTGTAACTGACGAATCCGAGACGTTCGCTCATCCCCCATTCAAGCACCATGGCACGCGCAATCCGCGTCACCATCTTGATATCCATGCCAGCGCCACTGGAAATGTCACCAGTCTTCTTCGCTTCGGCAATGCGACCCGCGCACAGAACGCGCATGGTGGCTTCGCAGTACTTGCGGCCATATCCGTAGCGATCCTTCTCAGGAAGGCTGAATGTGGTGCCCATTGCTTGACCGCGCGGAATGATGGTGACCTTGTGTAGCGGGTCGGCATCTTCCGTGAGCACCTGCACAACCGCATGTCCAGCCTCGTGGTAGGCGGTAGCAATGCGTTCCTGCTCCTCGATCTTTCGGCTCTTCTTTGCGCGGCCCCAGCGCACCTTGTCGCGCGCTTCTTCAAAGTCCACCATCTCGATCACATCTTTGTCGGCCATGGTGGCGATGATGGCAGCTTCGTTGATCAACGCCGCCAAGTCAGCACCGCTGAAACTTGGTGTGGCGCGTGCGATCTTGTCAAGGTTGACATCTGGTCCAAGCTTTACCTTCTTGGAATGGACGCCAAGAATCTGTCGGCGACCCACGACATCCGGCGGACTCACACCAACCACGCGGTCAAATCGACCGGGGCGCGTCAGGGCAGGGTCAAGCACATCAGCACGATTGGTTGCAGCAATCACGATCACCTGATCAGACGCCTCGAAGCCGTCCATCTCTACAAGGATCGCGTTGAGTGTCTGCTCGCGTTCATCATGACCGCCCGACGAGAATCCACCGCCGCGGCGCCGACCGACGGCATCGATTTCATCCAAGAAGATGATGCACGGGGAATTCTCTTTGGCCTGCTTGAAGAGGTCGCGAACACGGCTAGCGCCGACGCCGACGAACATTTCAACGAAATCTGAACCCGAAATCGAGAAGAACGGCACATCCGCCTCACCCGCAATGGCGCGAGCAAGCAGCGTCTTGCCGCAGCCCGGAGGTCCTTCAAGAAGCACTCCGCGCGGAATGCGTCCGCCGAGTTTCTGAAAGCGCTTTGGATTCTTCAGGAACTCAACGAGTTCAGAAACTTCTTCCTTCGCTTCGTCAATACCGGCCACATCAGCGAAGGTGACATTCACGCTCTCCTTCGTTTGTACGCGGTGCCGGCTCTTGCCAAAGCTACCGAGCATGCCGCCGGGTCCGCCGCCTGCGCCTCGCATTGAGCGAGACAAGAAGAAGATCAGCGCTCCAAAGAGGAGCAGCGGTCCAATGATCGTCAGGAACAGTTGACCAATGATGGAGCTGCCGACATTGACATTGAATTCAATGCCTTCCTTGCGGAGCTCGGCGTAGTACGTGTCCATGGCGCGCGGGTCGAGCAGAACCGTGACTGGCGTTGGATTCTTGTCTTCGGTCACTCCGGGCACGCTGCCGGGCTTGAGCTTCGCGATGGCCTGCGATTCCGTGACTTCCACTGGGCCAGTGAGTTTGCCTTCTTTGGCGTAGGTGATGAACTGCGACCACGAGACCTTCATGCCTGGCGTGCTGCTTGAAGTGAGGACCACATAGACAAGGCCCAGTAGTGCAGCCAACATGACCCACGTGAGGACGCCGCCGCCGCGCTTGGGCAGTGGTGACGGCGGGCCGCCGCGACCTTCGGGCCTCCCACCGCGGCTGCGGGGGTCCTCATCAGCGAAGTAAATGGCGGTGGTATCGAGAGTGCTGGAGTCGTTGGATGTCATGGGTGCTCGGGAACGATATGCAGGATCGGTCGGAAATGTAGGAATCACCAGTTTCCTTGTAAATTTGCGACGATATCTGTGGCTAAATTCTGAACCACGGCAATTCGCCCGATATCGGTCGGCTCAGAGGATGGCCGGCTGGGCACAAAGAGGGCACTTCCGAGGAAGCCGTTGCGCGCAACAATCACTTTGCCGGTGCGCTGGTCGATCCACTCCCAGTCCACAGTCACCTCATAGAGCATTTCTTCGCTGAGGCCGGTACTGACGCTCTTGGAAAGTTCACGCAACGTTCGCTTCCTCACCGTTCCACGTAGCAGCGTGTCCGCCCGGGCATCGGAAGCGATGTGGTAGGGGGTCATTGCTTGCACTTCTTTGATGAGCGCCTCGGTCAATTCACCGTTGATCGGGCGGTCAAAGGTGTCGTTGGCAAAGAGAGCCACGGAGATCGTGCGGTACTCCTTGGGAAAGCGACTGCGCATCGAGTAGCCCTCCGAGGCTTCGCCCGTTGTGGGGGCGGAGTCGCAACTGATCAGGAGTGGCGCCGCGATCAGCGCAAGGCAGAGGAGTGGGGCGCGATTCATGAAGAAGCTCATTTAGATTGACGGCGCTGCGGGAGCGGGTGAGGGAGCTGGCGCGGGTGTTGCGGCCGGAGCTGGTTCAACTGGAGCCGGCGCGGGAGCAGCAGCCGGGGCCGGAGGCACAGCATCCTTCGCTGGTGTTTCGGGTTTCTTCTCCGGCATCTCAACGGTGCCGGATTGCGTCGAGAACTTCTCGTCAATCTTGATCTTCTCTTCGATGATGTCTTCGGCAGCGGGACCGATGGTTGCGGCGGCGCGCGAGTCCTTGATTAACTCCGCTCGGATCGCGGCGTAATCCGGCGCTGACTTGCGCACGGATTCAGGCAACTGTGCAAGCACATCTTTGATCGCTCGTAGTGCCTGGATCGTGGAGACCGATCGTGGGTACTTCTTCACAAGCGCGCGAATCTCACGCTCGGCGCTGATGGGATCGCCGATCTGCCAATACCAGTTAGCAGTCGTCAGCCGCTTCTCTGCTTCGCTTTCGTAGATGCGCAGCAGGATTGCCTCGGCACCAATCTGCTTTGCCATCTGTGGCTCGGTGGCCTGCAATTCGCGCAGCTTTGCTGAGGCTTCCTGCAAGCCCTTCGCGTCAAACTGCGGGCCCTTGTAGCCGGAGCAGTATGCGGCAATCAGCCGCAGGCGCGCCTTATCCACCAAGCGTGAGCGCGGATAGTTCTGCACATAGAGGTCGTATGCATCAGCAGCGAGCGACATGTCGCGGCGGTCGTAATAGAAATCCGCGAGCTCCATGCCGGCCTTCTCAGCGAGTGCGCTGCCGGGGAGGCGTTCTTGGATTCGAATCAGAATTTCCTGCGCGTCATCGTCGGTATTCACCCAACGGAATGTGCCCCAGAACTTGCGCTTGAGACCGCCCGCATACATCTTTGAGATATCGAGTTCGCGTTCAAGTGCCGGGATGAACGAAGCCGTGTACGCATAACGACGCGCGATTTCTTCAAGGTCAAACAGAGCGTCATACTCCTCCTTCAATGCCATCTTTGCATCGGCACGGGTGAGGAGCGCCTCCGGGCGGAGCGAGTCGGTGGGGAATCGTTCGAGCCACGCGTCCATAAGTACGAGGGCGCGCTTGGGCTCACCCTTCGCCAGAGCTAACTTCGCCAAGCGCACCACGGCGGCCGGGGTGCCTGGGGCTGGCGCATCCAGTTCCTTCCATCGGTCGCTGTCGTCGAGCTTGAAGTCCTGTTGCGCCATCGCTCCCGCGGATATCGCGGCGGCGAGGAGGGTGGCGCAGATCGGGAGCAAGCGCATCGGGCGGATCGTACGCTTGTCATCGATGCGCGTAGCCGTTATCGCCAACCCTGCCTCCGGACGCGGCCGGTCACTCGCGGCGGCAGATCGGATCTGTAGCGCATTGGCGGCGCGCGGGATTGTTCCCACACGATTGCCGCTCGATGCGTCCAGTGCCGACCTCGAATCGGCGTGCATTGGCGCCCTCGCCATTGTGGCAGTGGGCGGCGATGGGACAGTCCGGTCAGTGTCTGCCAGAGTGGCTGGCGGGTCGATTCCGCTCGCCATCGTCCCAGCCGGGACAGAGAATCTGGCCGCGCGTGAGTTTGGGTTTCAATGCTCGCCGGCGGCTCTCGCGGACCGAATCTTGGCTCGGCAGGAACGATCCGTTGACCTTGGGGTCATCCGGCGCGCCGGGCTCCCTGACCATGCGTTCCTTGTCATGGTTTCAGCCGGATTCGACGCCGATGTGGTTGCCGCCCTTGCGGCGAGGCGCCGGGGTCCGGTCACCTATCTGACGTATCTCTTGCCGATACTTGCACTTCTGCGTCACTGGCAGGCGCCAGGCTTCGTGGCGGAGACCGGCGAACAGAGTGTTCATGGAGTTCATGGCGCTGCGCCCGCTGACCGAATCGAGGCGAAAGGGCAATTGATCATTGCCAATGCCCGGCAATATGCGCTTCGGCTCAATCCCTCGCGGGTTGCGGACCCTGCAGACGGCCTGCTTGACGCGGTGGTATTGCCGGCTCGCGGGGGCTGGAGCATGGTGCGTTGGGCGATTCGGCTGGCGCTGACACGTGGGGCAGTATTGGGCGCATGGTCAGCGCAGGGTTTGGCATGGCGCATTCGATTCGACCGCCCGACCCTCATTCAGGCTGACGGCGACTCCGTTGCGGGCGGTCCGGTGGTGCAGATGGAAGTGGGGCTACGCCCGGGCGCGCTTCGAATGATCGATATGCGCGGCGCCTGAGTTGGCAGGGAGCGCCCCCGACCCCGCAATTTCTGCGCGCAATCTGCAGGAATTGCCGATTTTAGACCGATGTAAGGGACTGGAGCCACGGATGGCCGCAGTAATACCTTTCGACCGACATCTGCTTGCGCGAACCTTCGCGCGCCGCCGCGCGGTGCGTGCGCGAGTCATCGCCATCATTGCCACGCTGGTTACAGCGTGGTGTGCGCATGTTGCCATCGGTGCAAATTCGATGGCAATACCGTCGAGCACGCCGGTGGCTGCTTCGATGCAATCGCCTGGCGAGCAGCAGTCACTTGGTGCAGCCCGCGCGCCGACACAGTCTGCAACATCAAGCGGCGTTGCTGAAGCGGTCCGAATGCTCGGTGCGTTGGCCGTGGTGGTTGGGTTGGCATTCGCCGGGAAGTGGTGGCTGCGACGCAGCGGCATTGCTACTCGTATGCATGGCGGCGCCTTCGAAATCATTGCGCGACATTCGGTGGGCCGCGGTCAGAACATCTTGTTGGTGCGATTCGGTCCGCGGCTTCTCTGTGTAGAGCAGGCGCGCGATGGATTGCGCACGCTCAGTGAGTTGACAGATCCAGCGCAGGTGGCTGCAACGATGGCGGAAGCACGCGGCACTTCATCCGATCGTGGTGCTGCATCAGTTTCTGGCGCATCGCAGTTTCGCGGCGCTGCACTTGATGATTCAACATCCGTCGAGCGCACTGTTGACATTCGACGCGGAAAGGACAGCGCCTCATGACTGGTGCCGATTCGGGCATTGACCCGGTATCGCTTGTGGCGGGCGCGGCAAATGCGCTGCCTGCAGGCGTTGGATTCAAAGGCGCGGTCGACCTGCTCGTGCTCCTCACGGTGCTTTCGCTCGCGCCGGCAATTCTCATGCTTTGCACCTGCTTTACGCGGGTTGTGGTGGTTCTTGGCTTGCTGCGTCAAGCGGTCGGCGCGCAGGCAATGCCGCCCACGCAGGTGATCGTTGGACTCTCGTTGCTGCTCACAATGGCTGCCATGGCTCCCACATTTACGCGCGCGTGGGACGCAGGTGTGAAGCCGTACATGGACGGCACAACCACCAATCCAGAAGAGGCATGGGGCGCCGCGCGACAGCCGTTGCGCGACTTCATGTTTGCGCAGATCGATGCATGCGGCAACTGGCAGACGGTGTACATGTTGCTTGAACATCGCGGCGTTGATGTCAGCGATACATCCAAACTTACGCGTGCCGATGTGGACATGGCAACGCTCGTGCCTGCATTCGTCTTGAGCGAATTGAAGACCGCGTTCCTGATTGGCTTTCGCATCTTCCTTCCGTTCGTAGTGGTTGATCTTGTGGTAGCCGGAATCTTGGTGAGCCTAGGAATGTTTATGGTTCCGCCATCAATGGTTTCGATGCCGCTCAAGTTGCTCCTCTTTGTGCTTGCCGATGGATGGACCCTCGTGGCAGGGTCGATCTTGGCGGGCGTGGCGGCGGTGACCTGACCATGGAATCTGCACCTATTGATCTTGTGCAATCGGCGCTCGTCACCGCGCTTGTGGTGGCAACGCCGATCCTTCTTGTTGCGTTAGTGGTTGGTCTGATCACGGCGCTGCTTCAGGCGGCAACGCAGGTGCAGGATCAAGCGGTGTCTGCAGTTCCCAAACTGCTTGCATGCGGATTGACGCTCGTTGCGCTCGCAGGATGGATGGTTTCCAAGCTAGTGACCTTCGCGCAGGCCATGTTTGCGGGGGGCGTCTACTAATGGACGGCGCCACAACGCTCGCAACTTTGGCGCCCTTGGCCCTCGCTACTTGTCGCGTGATGGGCGTCGCCACATTTGCTCCGGTTGTTGCAGCGGCAGCTGTGCCAGCGCGCATTCGTTTGGCAATTGCAGCTGTGATTGCGGTCGCCGCGCTGCCTGCGATCGGCGCATCGGGGCTTCCCGCTGCGGCCATCGCCGAGCCGTGGCGATTGTTGCCCGCTGCTGCCTTGGAATTTGCGCTCGGCGCGGTGATCGGAGTCATCGCCATGCTTCCGGTTGCAGCATTCCGAACGGCGGGATCACTTGTCGGTATGCAAGCGGGGCTTGGCTTCGGCCAGCTCTATGACGGTGGAAGCGGCGAAGAAGACGGCGGCGATGCGTTCGAGCAACTCTTTGCAGTACTTGGCGCCGCGTGTTTCGTATGGGCTGGTGGACTTGATGCGTTGGCTCTCTCCACGCTTCGGAGTTTCGACTACGTGGCGCTCGGAGCATGGAGTCCAAGCGTTGGCATTGTTGGAACCGTGATGGGCGCGGCCGTTGCTGCAAGCGAGTTGGCATTTCGCGTTGCGCTTCCAGTCACTGCGGTGCTGGTTGCCGAAGCGATGGTCTCTGGATTTGTAGCGCGCAGCGTGCCAGGGATCGCGCCGCTTTCCTTTGGATTCCCGGTGCGATTTGCAGTTGCAATTCTGGCGCTACTCGCCGGCGCAGCAGCCATGCAGTCAGCAATGCACGGCGCAGTGGCGGGCATGTTGGACTCGATGCACTCCGCAGTGACGGGAGGTGCAGCATGAGTAGCGAAGAACGCACGCACCAATCAGGCGAAATGCGATTGGAGCGCATTCGAGCGGAGCACGGGGTGCCAGTGCGCCGATCGCCAATCGCCGTGGGCGCGCTCATTGGTGGGGCGCTCGGAGCGTGGGCATCGAATGTTCCGCAGCAACTTCTTGAAACGGTGCGCGGTGGTCTCAAGGTGGCCGCCAACATTGCGCCCGCTGAGGGTGCATCCGCAATACAGAACATGGTGCTTTCGGTGGCGGCCATTGCGTGGCCAGCGCTTGCATGTGGCCTTGCCGGCGCGGTTGTGGGCGCGCTCGTACAGACTGGATTCCGCGTCCGCTCATCGCTCGGTGCTTCGATCGCGGTGCGCCTGCCATCGGCGAAAGCAGCGGGCGGCGCAGTTGCGCGATTGTCATGGGCACTGGTGTTGATCGGAGCGGCGGCATGGGCGGTGTTTGCACACTGGCCGCGCGTTTCGTCGCTTCCAGCGCTGCCAATTGCGCTTGCTGTTGAGTCCGCCGCGCGCATTGTGCTTGACGCGGTGCTTGCCGCGCTTGCAGCAGGTGTGGTGTTCGCGGCAGCGGATGTAGCGATCGCACGCTGGAAGTGGGAGCATTCAACGCGTATGGATGACGCTGAATCGCGTGAAGAGCGGCGCCGCACTGAAGGCGATCCCAATACGAAGTCGCGGCGTACAGCGCAGGCTCGGAACATAACGCGGAAGCAGGGGCGGGGAATGACAACGGTAACTGCTGCGGGCGCTGCTCGTGGAAAGGACTTGCGTGAACAGGCTGCTTGATCGAATACTCGCGTTCCTCTCGGAGCATCGTTCGTTGGCGTTGCCCGCGGCACTGCTTGGCATGGTGGTAGTGCTCGTAGCGCCGCTCTCGCCGCTGGTGATGGATGTGTTAGTGGTGCTCAACTTTGCGTTGGCAGCTTTGGTATTGGTCCGAGCGGCCACACTGCGCAGCCCCCTTGATTTCAGTGTGTTTCCAGCGTTGTTGTTGGGAACCACGCTGTTTCGGCTCGTGATCAATGTGGCATCAACACGATTGATCTTGGGTGCCAACGCAGTGACGCCGGCCGAGGCGCAAGGCGTCGCTGGGCAGTTCATCGAGGCATTCGGAAAGCTCGTTGCGGGCAACAACATTGCCGTGGGTGCAGTGGTGTTCCTGATTCTGGTGATCGTGCAGTTTGTGGTCATTACCAAGGGAGCATCGCGCATGGCAGAGGTTGCCGCGCGATTCGCACTTGACGCGCTTCCTGGTCGGCAGATGGCGATTGATGCAGATCTCGCAGCCGGTGCTATTGATGGAACGGAAGCGCGTGAGCGTCGCGATGACCTTGCCCGCGAAGCAGATTTCTTTGGCGCGATGGATGGCGCAAGTCGATTCGTGCGCGGCGATGCGATTGCCGGATTGGTGATCACCGGCGTCAACATCGTTGGCGGCATCGCTACTGGCGTATTTCAAAAGGGCTGGACGCTTGCCGAAACAGGTCGCGCATTCACCGTGCTGACGATCGGTGACGGATTGGCAGCGCAGATTCCCGCGTTCGTGATTGCCATTGCAGCAGGCTTGGTAGTCGCGCGCGCCGGGCGGGGCAGAACACTCGGGGAAGAGATGCCCAAGCAACTTGTCGGCAACCCACGATCGCTCTGGATGCTGGCGGGATTTATGGCAGTGCTTTCATTTACGCCGCTGCCAACCATGCCGCTGCTGCTGGGCGCAGCAGTGATTGGTCTCGGAGCGCTGATTGCAACGCGTGTGGAGCGGACCGCTGCGCGCGGTGCGTCAACTGCAATGCCAGTAGAGCAGGCGGCGAGTCGCGGAGAACTCACGCGTCGAGCAACTTCTCTCGCCGTCGTTGATCCGGCTATCGCGCGGCGCACTGCTGAAATCGGCGCGCTTTTGGCGGTTGAACCACTCGAAGTTGAAATCGGCGCGTCGCTCGTGGAGCTTGCCCGCGCGGGTGATGCATCGCCCATTCTGAGGCGCATCGAGGCGGTGCGTCGCCAGGTTGCGCAGGATCTTGGCATCGTTGTGCCAGCAGTTCGAGTGCGCGATGATCGCTCGCTTGCTGCAGGCGGTTACCGCATTCGCGTGCGTGGCGCCACGGTTGGCGAGGGTGAACTTCGTCTCGGCGAATTGCTGGCAATGCCAGGTGATGGTCGTCTGCCAAGGCTTCCAGGAATTCGAACGCGCGAGCCCGCATTTGGTCTTGATGCGCTGTGGATCGCGCCCTCGCTTCGGCCACAGGCAGAAGCACAGGGATGCGCGGTTGCTAGTCCGGAATCAGTGCTCGGCGCACACTTTGCCACGGTCGTTCGCAGGCATGCCGATGAGTTGCTGACGCGCGAGCACGTTGCCGACCTACTGACGGAACTTGCGCAGCGGGCGCCTCGGCTCGTTGCGGAAGCAGTGCCTTCATGCATTCGGCCAGGCGAGTTGCAGCGAGTGATGCAGTTACTTCTGCGCGAGCGCGTTCCCGTGCGAGATCTTGAAGCAGTTCTTGAATCCATCGCCGACGCGGCGCAACGTTCTCGCGAGCCGCATTCGCTCGCGGAAGCAGCTCGATTAGCACTTCGTCGAACCATTTGTCAGCAGTATGCGCGCCCCGATGATGAAGGGCGACCTGTCCTCACTGTTGTTGTTGCATCACAGTCGCTCGACGCGCTGGTTGCGTCAGCGATCACCTTAATTGATGGTGAGCCAGCGACGCTACTGACGCCGGCTGACGCCGCGGCAGTCGTTCGCGCGGTGGCTGCTGCGGCCAAGCCGCTGGCAGCGTCTGCGCTTCCTGTTGTGGTGATTTCAACGCGCACTTCTCGCTCGGCGCTCGCTCGTTTGCTGACGCCGCATATTCCAGGTTGCGCGGTACTTGCCTACGACGAATTGGTACGAGGTATTGAGGTTGATCGGATCGGCGAAGCAGTGCTCACAGAACAGGGCACGGAGGTGGCAGCATGACGCGCGTTCGATACATCGCCGACAGCATGACGGAAGCAATCACCGCAGCACGCCGCCATCACGGCATGGGCGTGCGCATTGTGCATGCTGGTGCCCGGCGCACCGGTGCATTTGGGCGCGCACTTTCGTTTGAAGTGGTGATCGAAGCCGCAACTCGTACATCTCAGGCGCGTCGAGCCGCGCGCGAGGCAATGGCACGCGCAGTGATGGTGGGGCGACTCGCTGCTGATGAAGCCAACGCATCGCTCGCCGCGATGACCACCGGTCCGGCGTGTGCAGCAGTGATGGCGCGCCTCGGTGCACGCCTGCGCGCGCAATCGCTGCCAACTTCGCTTGTTGATCATGTCCTTGGTCAAGTGGGCGCGGAACTTCAGTCAGCGGCCGCCGACGAAATTGAGTTGATGGCGCAAGCAGCGGCAGTGAACGCGGTTGCCGCACTGCTTCCTGTTGCAGCCGCTCATACCCCGCGCCGAGCTGATGTTGCCGGGCGACCGTGGATCATTGCAATTGCGGGTCCGACTGGAGTTGGCAAGACCACAACGCTCGCCAAACTTGCAGCAGAATGGCGCGTGGCGCGCGGCCTTCGGGTCGGATTGCTCGCAGCAGATTCATTCCGAGTGGGTGCGGTTGAACAATTGCGCACCTATGGATCGATCATCGGTGCTGAAGTGCGCGCTGCAAATGGAGCCACATCGGCGCGCGAGGCGCTCGCGGCACTTGCCGGGTGCGATGTAGTGCTTGTCGATACTCCAGGGCGCGGTCATCGTGATGTGGGGCGCATCGGTGAGATTGCCAGTGTGCTCACCGCATTGCGACCGGACGAAACGTATCTCGTGCTGCCAGGGTCGGCATCCGCGCGCACTCTTGAGGAGTCGTCCGACGCGTTTGCGCCGATCGGCGCCACGCACGTTGTGCTATCAAAGTTGGATGAGAGCGAAGGACTTGGTGCGCTCATCGGCGCGGTCCGCCGCGGTGGCACACCAACGAGCTGGTTCACCACGGGGCAGGAAGTTCCGGACGACATTGAGCATGCTGATGCGCACGCATTCGCGCGACGGCTTCTGGCGGAGCCGAGCGTTGTGGAGACGAAATTCTGATGGACACGCAGGCCGCGAATCTTCGCGCGCGTGTTGCTGCAGCTGCGGCGAGCGTTGCTTCGTCTGCGCAACCGCAGCCGCAAATCCCAGCGGTTTCCGCGCAGAATCCGGTGCGTTTGGCAAGGACCATTGCAGTTGCCAGCGGGAAGGGCGGAGTTGGTAAGAGCACGCTGGCGCTTGGAATTGCCATGGCTGCAGCGGAGCGCGGTGTGAAGACGGCATTGGTTGACGCTGATCTTGGGCTTGCAAATCTCGACGTCTTGTGCGGTGTTCGACCGGCTCGAACTGCTGCCGATTGGCTCGGCGGGCGCGCGCAATTGTCGGAGTGCTTCACAACCATTGCGCCGCGTTTGTGGTTGCTCGCGGGTGCGTCCGGTGTTGCGCGGATGGCGGATCTTGAACGCCCGCAACGAGCGCGACTCATTGAAGGACTTGCACGCGTCGCTGCTCATGTGGAATTGATGGTCGTTGATCTTGGAGCAGGTATCGGTGCCGGCACGCTTGATATTGCAGCTGCAGCAGATCGATTACTTATCGTGACAACGCCGGAGCCAACATCGCTCGCCGATGCGTACGGATTTGCAAAGGCATGTGTTCGTCACGGCCGGCGTGATGGATGGTGCTGCGCTGTCACGATGGCGAACGACGCAGCCGACGGCAGCGCGGCCACTGCGCGATTGACACGCATTGCGCAGTCGCATCTTGGAATCACATTCG
>CANJHD010000023.1 GCA_947474065.1 Planctomycetaceae bacterium | reverse complement strand
TCTTGACCGCCTGCTCAATGACGCGGTCAATGAAGGTTCCGTCGACGTTCGCCATCAATCCCGATTGATGCGGCTCATCGGCCACCCGGGGACCCGTGGTCCCGCGAACCAGCCGCGTTTCATCGGAATATCCCTCGAATGCCTCGCGCAGAACACGGGCTCGCTCCTTCGCGCCGGTAAGTTCCGACTCTAACAATTTAGTGCGCGTAGACCGGATTGCCTGGTATCCAACGGGATCAACCATTCGCTCCTCGCGCAACGTTTCAACATATGCAGGAATCACTTGATTGCGCCGGACTGCGTTGAGTTGGTGCCCAAGATCAACAATCGATGCGCCGCTAGTGTCCTTAATACCGTCGGATCCGTTCAGTTTCGACATGGACTCAACGGCGATCATCAGAGAGTCAGAGAACTCCTTCATACGCTCCGCGTGCACCACGGCACTCGACGCAGTCGCACCAGTAGCCACTCTGGCTGCTGAGAGGCGTAATTCTGCCCCCATCGGTAGTGGGTAGTCATACGAACGCGCACCAGCCGCGTCGGTGGCCCGCGCCCACTCTTCCGGCAGTGCAAGAATAAAGTGAGTCATCTGATCATCAGTCAGCGCGCCAGACGCACTCAGCGTGATGGTCAGTGACGCGGAGTTCATGGACTTCAACTTCGCGGTGAACTCCGCTTCGATCGCACTGCGCTCCGCTGATGTCAATTTGGCGTTCGAAAGCTTCTGGAGGTATTCGCTACGGATCAACTCCAGGTCTGCGCCACCGGCGGCCACCTGTAAATTGCGGCTTAGGTCCATCAGCGAAACGGCTTTGTCGAGTTCCTGGGCGCGCCAGACGGGTTCCACCACGTAATTTGCAAGGATGTCCTGTGGGGCGTAGACCGTCTTGTTGGGGTAGCGCCCCTCGGCAGCTCCTACAAACACTGGCGTGATATCGAGCGTGCAGTACCGGCCCGCGGGCGGTAACGCCAAAGCCACGGCAATGGCCCCCGCTGTCAACACTCCGACAATCAAGGTGGCGGAAACAAATCCGCGCCGGTGGCGCTGCAGGAAGCCAAAAATGTCCAGGGACGAATCTTCTTCGTCAGGATGGAAACCATGATCACCATGATGCGTCACTGAAGTGCCGACCGCTCGCTGTTCCGTCCGGGAGGCGTCATATGTCATACCGCCAATTGTAACGCGCAACCTTCAATTACCCCCGCGCTACGCGATCCCCGTCCACGCCTTCGCGTTCGCACCATCGACTCACCACACACGCAGTCCACGCGCGTTGCGCCGCGCCTTCATCGCCGGCGCGGGCCTGCACCAGTGCCGCGTGGGCTGCCTTGCCATCCAAGATCCCCTGTGCTTCAAGGCGTTTGGGCGAGAGAACCTCGTCCACCCACTCCGCCAGCGGACCAGCAAACCACTGGCGGAGCGGTACACCGAAACCCTGCTTGGACCGGCCCGAAATACCATGCAATTCCTTGGGTAATCGGTGCCGGAGCGATTCGCGCAACAGCAACTTTCCGACGGTTCCATCGGTGCGCCATGCGGGTGGAATTCGCCAGGCAAAGTCAAAGAGCCGCGTATCCAACATGGGGTCCCGCGCTTCAAGACCGCACTCCATACTGCACCGGTCAAGTTTGGTGAGGATGTCATCGGGCAGGTAGTTGGTCTGATCGCGGAGGAGCAGTTCGTCAAAGAATCCATCCGCGTCGGCTGGGAATTGCCGCGGCATATCGCGCGTTTCACGAGCGACGGTACTTGCCCAGAGATCGGATGGCAGCCGCTGAATGAGCGATGCGGGCTCTGGCCAGACTGCAAAGAACGATCGCCACAGTTCCTCATCGCCCGCGGCGCGCATACTGATGGCCGCCTTATGCATGAGCCGGCCGCGTTGCGTGCGCCGCAGTGCAGACGGAAGCACGCCCTCAATCGGCCGCAACGCACGATCCCAGGTATCGCCATTCAGCATCTCGATGGCATCGGCCATGCGCCGGCGCGCAAAGAGTGGTACGGAACGAATCCAACGCGAAAGCGAGAACCCGCGCAGGTGGCGTTCATATCCGCCAAAGAACTCATCACCACCGTCACCAGTCAACACCACACCCACGGATTGTCGCGCGAAACGCGACACCGCCAATGTTGGAACGGCGCTTGAATCAGCAAACGGCGCATCAAAGCAGCCAATACTGTCTTCCACGAGCGACACAAGATCGGCGTCGTCAATCAGCACTTCATGATGGTCAGTGCCAAGAGCCTTCGCAACGCCGCGTGCGTGTGCGCGCTCGTTGTACTCGGCGTGCTCAAAGCCAACGGTGAAAGTACGCAGCGGTGCAACACCTGCGTGACTCATGGCCGCCACCACCAAACTACTGTCGATGCCACCCGATAGAAACGCACCGAACGGCACATCACTCATGAGGCGGCGACGCACAGCGGACTCCAGAAGTCCATCAAACGCACGCACCATTTCTGCACGGTCGCCGTGAAATCCCTGCGTGCGTGCGGCGGCGGCGGCGCTGCGGACTGAGAACCATTCCCAATCACTCACACGGCCGGTGCCAAGATCAATAGACAACGCATGGCCGGGGCGAAGCGCATGAACGCCTTCATAAATAGTGCGCGCTCCACGTACCGAAAGCGACCCAAGCACAGAAGCAATCGCCAACGGAGAAACGCGATTTTTGAAGACAGGACACGCCGCCAACGCGCGCAATTCGCTACCAAACACAAATACCGGCGCACCCCGGCCATCATCCGCATGGCCCCAGAAACAGGGCTTCACGCCGAATCGGTCGCGTACTAACCAGAGGACGCGCTGATGCAAATCAAGCGCCGCGAAAGCGAACATGCCGTCAATATGTGGAAGCGCTGCCTCTACTCCATGCGTGTCAATTAGCGCGGCGAGCGTGGCAGTATCACCAGTTGATGGTCCAATCTGGACACCAGCGGATTGCAATTCCTGACGAAGTTCACGATGGTTCCATATCTCACCGTTGTAGGCAATCATCCACCGACCAGACATGGACCGCATTGGCTGCGCGGCGGCCTCTGAGCGGTCAATGATCGCTAGGCGACGGTGCGCGAGTCCAACTCCAAATCGGGGTTCGAAGTAGGAACCTTCCCCGTCCGGACCACGATGGGCGATCGCTGCAGACATCGCGCAAAGCGCGACATTTGGATCAGCGATCCTACCTGCATGATCAATGAATCCCGCGAATCCACACATGGATGAGATCGTATCTATCGATAAAGGCCATTCGTCGAAGTTCACTACGCTACACGATCTTTATGCAGTTCGACGCCCCGCCCTGCGACAGGGAAAATTTCTTGCAAGTTGAGCGCCAAGACCCAACAATGGCAGTGGTGCATCTTGCTGCCGCATTGATTTGGCTTTCGACATTTTCCATCTCAAAATCGGCCGAGGGTCTCGCATTTGCGATTCTGCTGCTTGTGGCGGTGTTGCGCCTCCCGCGAACGCACCGTCTGTACGCGCAGATCGTGCGCGCCGCGCCATTCATTGCGCTTGTGGCACTTTCGCTGTGGCAATCACTCTCGGTGCTATGGTCTGAGGCCCCAAAGCTTGGACTGAGTGACATTGCCGCTCGTCAGGTATTTGCGTGCCTAGCGTTATGGCCATTAATGTCACGATGGAAAGTCCTTCTTGGCGCATTCATCGCGGGGGCGGTGGCATTCTCTGCACTCGCCATCACGGCGAACTTGTGGCATTCCGAGCTCACTCGGTACATTGACGAAACGATTGTTCACAATGACGTCGGTCCATCAGGACTGATTTTCGCTGTTGCGCTCGCGGCACTTGTTGGGCAATGGCGAGCCTCATTGATCCGCGCGTGGCTTGTATTCCTGCCAGCAGCACTACTCCTTGTTGGTGGAATTGTGACGCTCGGCCAACGGATGCCGTTCTTAGCTGGTACGAGCGGCGCACTGTTTTCCGCCATAGCACCCACGCACTCGCGACGAATCGACAAGTCTTTCTTCTGGCGAACGCCTGCCGTGATAGTTACAGCCATGATTGCGGGAAATGTCGTGTTCATGACCACTGGAAACCATCGCCACTGGATTCCATCCGTGATCTCCTACATCACTGATGAGACTGCTGACATCTCTCCGGAAGCTGCCGCAAGTCTGACGAGCCATCGCGCGCCATTGGCCGAGATGGCTATTGATATCTGGAAAGATCATCCACTCATCGGTGCGGGCGCGGGTGGATTCAGCATTGGATGCAAGTCACGCATCCGCGCCGATCCCAACCTTTACGGCGGCTCAGCAGCGCTGAGAACACATCTATCCAAGTACAATTCATCCCACAACGCCTTCCTCGATGAAGCTTCACAACGTGGAGTCATTGGCGCGGGACTCCTCTTGACCGTGTTGATCTCGTGTGGATGGTGGGCGTGGCAGGCCGATCCATCAAACGCAACACTCGGCATGCTCGCCGTATGGATTGCGTTGTCACTCACGACGCCCGCGACGGCACGAGCCATACCGCTACTGATCCTTGCACTCATCGTTACCAGATGCAGTTACATCGCCATCAACCGGCGCTGGCTGCCTTGAGCCAGCGCGCCACAATCGCTTCCCGCTGCGGAGGCGACCAAAAATGTCGCGCGGCCGGAAGATCCAACATGCGTCGGACATACTCCGGATTCCGCCCTACCGCACTTCGCAATCGCCGAGCGAGTTCTGGTGGGGATTGACTTTCATTTGGGTTTGCACGTCCGACATCAGCAATGCCTACGCCTGGCAACCAGGCACGAAGCGCCGCCGTCTTCTCTTGGTCCCCAAGGTCGGTGCGGAGAATCAATGTGTCAAAGCGCCCAGAAATGCGGCGTTTCCAGCCCGCGTCGGTATCAAACGGCTCCGTCAATGGGTCAAATCCCACGGTCTGCGCAAACTCTCGCTGCCACCAAACACTGGAGGCGTCATGCGTGAAAGTTGCAAAGAATCGACGCGCCAATTCTTCTTCAGGCATCCATCGCGCGCTCCGCCAATGAGTACGCAGCCAATATGCGCGACCGAAGTAAGTGAAGTTACTTACATTGAATGCCACAGGATCCCGCACCAACGACACCACTCGAATTTCACCTGTATGGCGCTCTAAGAATCGACGCGTCGTGCGCTGCTCGATCGCCTTGTGACGCATTCCGCCATGAGCCGTCTTTAACGGCGTCCCGACACCTGGCCAAAAGAATTCCGGCTGGACATGGTGCACCTTGATGACGGTGAACTCGTCACATGCATCGATAGCCGCGGCAACACTCGTGGAAGCTGTCTTGGGTGCGCTGTAAACCATCAACACGTTCGGCCGGCGCTCCAAAGACTCCTGCAATCGGCGTTCGCAACGACGTTCTGAATTGGGAAATCGCAAAGCATCCTGAACAAACCGAAATGGTGTGTTGATTAATTCTGCAGCGTCGCGAATCCGGGCTGCAATGGGCGGTGATCCAATCATCCGCGGAAGCCTACCGCTTTGCGGTGCTTGCATCTATCCTCTGCTCATGACCGCACCAGCCGCAACAGAGGGCGGGCAACCATTCGACCGTTCCCATCGATCGCAACTGCGTCGCGTGGGCACCATCGTCGGTGTGTTACTAGTGTGCGCGGCGATTGTTGCTATTTGGCGCAATCAAGCGATTGGTGAATCACTTGCGCGCGCAGCTCACAACCCAGACTGGATGGCGCTTGCTGCCATCATCACAGCAATCATTGCTAATCAAGTGCTGACATCCGGCGTGTTCTGGATGCTCATGCGCCGTCATGGGCGCATTGGATTTCAAGAGATGAACGAACTCGTTGCCACAAGCACCCTCGGCAACTATGTGCCTATGCAAGCGGGAAGCATTGGCCGAATGGCATATCACCGTACAGTGAATGGGATACCGGTTCGAACAAGTCTGGTAGTGATTCTGCAAGCGATGTCTGCCACTGCCGTAGCAACCTGCGCCGTGGGCGCAGTGGCGGTCCTTGCTGCTGGGGCTGGAGCGCCTTGGTGGGCGGCCATACTCGTTCCCGTGATATGGCTGCCACTTGCTATCGACACATCGTGGAGGCCGTTCGCGATAGTGATGGTGCTCCGCAGCGTTGAAGTACTCGTCTGGGCGGTGCACGCCTGGGCCGCCTTCCGCCTGAGCGGTTGGCAGATCGAACCAGCAACCGCTATCGGCGCGGCACTGGTGGCGTCAGCCGCAAATCTGGTGCCATTCATCGGCAACGGGCTTGGTATCCGGGAATGGTCTGTCGCCTTGGCTGCGCCACTCATTGGCGGTTATGAACGCGACGCCGGACTCGCGGCAGAACTGGCTGGTCGGACCGTGGATGTAGTTGTTGCAATTCCGCTCGGAATGATCGCCTTTGGGGCACTCATCAAGCGCACACGCGCGGCGTTACCGAGCGCCGACCGCTAAACTTCCTACTAATGCCAATCCACGCGAGTATGAGGTTCCCCGGCGCCTGTGTTGTGACGGCGCTGGCGCTGGCCACGGCACCAGTAGCGACTTCTCAGACGAGTCCAACTACTCCATCGGCCACGACCCCTCTGTCGACCGCTGGAAAAGTCGCCCCACCCGCGACACAGATTCCGACCGCCTCTGCTGACTTTCAGGGTCAGATCAAAAAGTTACTCTCGGCAGCGTGGCTTGCAGATCTCTACCCCTTCACGCGCGATTCCGACATCTCTGACGAGGGGTATGAGGCCGGACTTGCACTTGCCCTCCGCTGCGCGCGCATGGCGCCGCAACGCCGCCCTGCATGGGACATGGTGCTACTTCTTGCTGATCAAGTCGAGGGTGGCACGCCGGAAGAGGCGCGGGCCGCCCGCCGCGAAGCGCTCACCGCTCTCTCCAAACTTGATCCATTCGACGACACTGTTCGCCTCGCTCGCATTGCCGATGCGATTGAAGCGCATCCGACCGCCGACGCGCGTGTCCGTGCATACGAATCCATTCTTGCTCCACAGAATCGAACCGCGCTGGGCGCACCAGTTGCGGCGCGCCTGGCGTACCAATTGGCGTCATTGGAAAGTCGCATCGGCAACACCGAATTGTTCTCCCGATGGCTTTCAGAAGCGGTGAAAGCTGACCCGAGTTATCCAACCGCCGCTCAAGCAGCGGCGGGGTACTTTCGCATGCGCGTCGCTGATCCTGCGGCGGATATTGAACTTCTTAGCATTGCACTCGAGGCAAATCCGAGCGACCTCTCAACATGGAGTGCACTTGTCAGTGTGCTCCTAGAAGGCGGCGCATACAAGGCCGCCGAGCGCACCGCGCGCATGGCAATTGCTGTTGCCGAAGCCGAACGCCGTAACGAATTGGTGTATTCGTTCACAGGCGATCTCGCCACCGCGCTCTGGGGAAGCGGGCAACGAGAAGCTGCCTCTCATGAACTCGAACTGCGAATGAATCGCCTGACCGAGGAGTACCGTCGACTCATCTCGCTCTACGACCCGTCTATCACTAACGAGCGCCTCGCTCGCGAATTTCCGCCACTCCCATCAACACTTTCAATTGCCATGCTGGGACTCGCGCAGAAGGACGGCGATGCGAAGAAAGTTGCACTTCTGCTCGAACGCGCACTGCGGGGAACTGACGCAGAAGTGAAGCGCGCCGAGGATCAAGGAATCCGCAAAGAAGAAGTTGGATCGTTCATGCTGCAACGGGCGGTGGCTTTGCTGCTCTTTGGAAAGGACCTAGGCACCGTCCCATCGCTGCTTGATGATGCCGTGAAGTCCGGCGCGCTCGGCGCGCAAGGAAAGGCGCGCTTTGACGCCATGCTCGCTTGGCGCCAAGGAAAGGCCGATGTTGCGATCAAGGCCCTCGAGCCACTGCGCGCAAACGATCCACTTGCTCAATATGCATATGCATCTGCATTGGCCGATGCGAAGAAGACTGCGGATGCAATCACTGAGTTCCGAACCATCGCAGAAACGCGCATTGGCACGTCAATCGGACTGCTTGCACTCGACCGACTATCGGATCTTCTTGCCCAACCGAAACTGGTAGCCGCGCAGCTTTCAAAGCCGATTGAAGATCGTGCTGAAGTGCTGAACAAGGCACTGACAGACCACCTTCCAACAACACTCGACCAGATCATTGATAACCCATTCCGAGCGTTGACTATTGCGGTCATTCCGTCTTCTGTGCTGATTGGACCGTACGAGTCATTTACTATTGGGATCCAAATTCGCAACAGTTCGCCGCTTCCGATGGCGATTGGCGGAGATGCCCCGATTTCTGGCAAAGTAACCATGCGCTCCGCTGCGCCGCGCCCCGGGCAAACCGATAGCGCTGAACTACCTCCGCAACCGCTCTTAATCGACCGCCGATTGCGCCTGATGCCCGGTGAAGAAATCCTAATAGCCGTGGATGCCGATCTCACTATCGTCGGAATGCTCCTCAATGTGCAACCACTCGATTCACACCTAGTAAATATCGCAGTGGTCTCAAACCCCTCTGCTGCGACAGGCGGAATAGCACCTGGATTCTTGGGTAGCGTCACTAGTGCGCCGCCCATCCAATTCACTGGCGTGACGATCACCGAGGAGTGGGTGAAACAATCATCAGCACTGGTGCACACGGCTGGAAGCATTGAAGCCGTGACTCGACTTGCACTATTGATCCACGCAGCGACCGATCCCGCCCGGCTGCCAGAGGCGATTCGCGGTGATACCAAGGCCCTCTGGGCTGACATCGTGAGTGCGTGGAAGGCCATGCCCGAAAGTGCGCAGGCATGGGTTCTTGGAGTGATCCCGCAAGATACGACCGCCATGGCCCCACTCCTTGATGCGGCGCGAGCAAGTACATCCCCTGAGGTGCTCCGGACTTGGGCAATCTCCCGAGTTGTTGACCCCACAGATCCGATTCTCGATGTCTGCCGACGCAGCGGCGATGCAGAACTCGCCAAACTCGCGGATGCCGTGCAGTGGGTGGCGGACCGTCGCGCGAAGCGCGCCGCAAATGAAGTTGGCCTCGAATCAGAACGGCAACGCTCCATGCCAAAGGACAAGGGCATCGGGAGCGGGCGCAAGTGACGATGTTCATCGTGCGCAGGCTTGCGCAGTTGCCGGTGCTTCTCCTTGCCATCTACACACTCACGTTTGCACTCGCATGGATTGCTCCCGGCAACCCATTTGACGGAGCCGAAGGTCGCCGGCCATCACCAGAAGCGCAGGCGGCCATGCGCGCGCAGTATCGACTTGATGACCCCGTCGGTTTTTACTTTGATTATCTCGGAAAAGCGAGCGGGATTTCTTGGGTACTCGGCAAAGCCCCGCGCCCGTTTGATCTTGGACCGAGCCTGAAGAATCGCGACTGGACCGTCAATGAAATTATCGCTGACGGCGTGCCCGTTTCCCTCACTATTGGAATTGCTGCCATCTTGCTGGCACTTGGAATTGGAGTTGTCGCTGGAGTAGTCGGCGCACTCCGCCCCGGCTCTGCCACTGATGCCGCTACCCAGTTACTAGCAGTGATCGGCATCAGTGTGCCAAGCTTTGTTGCCGGCACGGTACTTCTGATTGTGTTCGCGGCGAAGTTGCAGTGGGTACCGATTGGCGGCTGGCAGGGATTCCGCAGCCTCATGCTGCCTGCATTTGCACTGAGTCTTCCATTTGCGGCGTACGTGGCACGCTTAGTGCGATCTTCCATGCTTGAGCAAATGTCCGCCGATTACATGCGTACCGCTCGCGCCAAAGGATTGAGTCGACGCCAAGCCGCCACAGGTCATGCGCTCAAGAACGCGATTCTTCCTGTCCTGAGTTACCTCGGGCCAGCCACCGCGATTGCGGTCACCGGGTCATTCGTTGTTGAGAAAGTGTTTGCCGTTCCTGGCATCGGTCAACACTTTGTAGACGCGGTACTTGGGAAAGACATCACGCTCCTGATAGGAGTAGTTCTTGTCTTCAGCACCGTTGTGATCCTCATGAACCTGCTCGTTGATGTTCTCTACGCGTGGGTCGATCCGCGCATCCAGAGCGGGCGGAGTTAACGCGGCGCCAAGACTTGTATGTTTGAAAGTCTCTGATCAAATGATGGCGCCCGCGTAATACCGCGCACTCGCACTGGGTCATAGAGCAACACCGTGGCGTAATGCGTGATTGGCAGAATCGGCAGGTCCACTTCGGTGACCATGCTTTCGGCATCGGAAAGAATCGCTAGGCGACGAGCTGGCTCTGGTTCCGCAGCCGCGCGCTCAAGTAATGCATCAAATTCCGCACTGGAATAGCCGCGATCATTGTTGCCATCACCAGTCCGACAGAGGTCAAGGAATGTGGTGGGATCTGGGTAATCGCCATACCACCCACCGCGCGCGATCATGAAGTTGCCGGCACGGAGATCATCCTTCAAAAACTTGGAGTCCTTCGACGTAAGTTCTACCTGTACTCCAAGTTCGCGCCGCCACATATCTGCCATCGCTAACGAAAGGTCGCGATAGCGCGGACTGCCGGTGGAATAAAGAAGATCCACAGTGGGGAATACTGTGCCATCGGCAAGTTCAAGTATCCCATCACCGTTCCGATCAGACCAGCCTGCATCGGCAAGTTCCTTGCGAGCACGCAACACATCATGGCCAAGACCCTTTGGCGCCTGGTACCCCGCAACGCCATCGGGCGGAACGAGCGTGTTTGCCACAGGTTCACCCACGCGAATCACACGCTCAGCTAGCGCACGCTTGTCAATAGCAAGCGCGAAGGCGCGCCGGACACGCGCGTCTGCAAACGGGTTAAACGCGTTGCCCGCAAGAGTTGGGCGGCAATTGAAACTATAGAAATCCGTTCCGAAATTTGGAACAACATGCACGTTGCGGCGCTCGCCTGCCACTGGCGCCGGCAACGCCGCGAGGGCCTCATCAACAGTTGCGCCGGCTGCAACAAGAGCATCAAACTCTGCGCGATAGCGCTGCAAATAGCGGGCGGCCTGCTCAGCCAATTCCACCTTGTATCCAACGCGCACATCGGCAACCCAATCCGCACCACCAGCATCAAATGCTAATGCAGCAGTGTTGTTGTCCTCAATCGGCAAGATGTCAATACTGTTTACCGTTTCTAGCGAATGATCCCAATAGAAAGGATTGCGGACCAAACGCATACGTCGCTTGTAGCGCCAATCGTTCACCATGAATGGTCCGTTACACACAAGGTCGCCGGGCTTCGTCCAACGAGCATCGATAGTGCGTCGGCCGGATGCAACATCGAATCCACTGAAGCGCTCCACCGTTGCTTGATGCACAGGGGCCATCACTGGGAATGCGATCACTGAAAGCCAGTACGGAACGCGGCGGCGCAAGGTGATTTCGATGGTCTGCTCATCAGGGGTATGCACTGCAACTAGCTTGCTAGTCTGAACGACAGTCTCTGACCACAACTCTTGGACGCGCGCTTCGGTCCGCTCCGCTGCAGGCAACCGGGCGTACTGCGCCAACTGAGCGGCGCGAAAATCCCATAGCCCTTGAGCGCCCGCGATTTCCGCCACAAAGCCCGCGTAATCGGAGGCGAAGTCTGGCAGCATGGCGCGATACCAAGCAGCAACAAAGTCGCGAGCCTGCACCACGTCACCATTTGACCACCGTGCATCAGGGCGCAGGTGGAATGTCCAATGCAGCCCATCTGCCGACATTTCCCACCGCTCCGCGACGCCCGGACGCACTCCGCCATGATCCGCGTCGACCACAACAAGCGTCTCATAGATGGCGCGCCCAAGCCGAATATCCTGTTGCCAGCTCATCCGTTGCGGATCAAGGGTAAATGCATCATTCGCCTGCACCATAGTGAAATCGGCGCGCGGTCCAGCGGCATCAAAGGATGCGATGGCTAACAGAATCACCGCAAGGAGGATGGCCGGCAATGCAAGTTTCATGTCTATTGTATATGTCGGACACCGACGGCAATGTGATGCAATCCGTAGACTTTGGCACGTGCGTCCCGCCCTTACCAGCCTGTTGCTCGCAACCATATGCCTAACCATTGGGGGGTGCGCGGCGGATCCGGTACCGCCAGTACTCGCGTTTCCGCGCGCTGACTACGAGCGTGTCTTTGATGCCGTAGTTGAAACCGCGCGCGTCTATCGATATCGCCCGGTTATCGCTGATCGTGAACTCGGCATTATTGAAACTGACGCGCGTGCCTCTGGATCCCTACTTGAGCCATGGCGGTCAGACAATGACGGATTGCAGGACATGATGGCGCACACCGTGAACTTTGAGCGCCGTCGGGTGCGATTTGAGTTCGTGCCCGAATCCTTTGATTCCCCCACACCCGGAGCCGATGCTCGAGCAGAGGGCGCGGCCATCGCTGGCAGTACGCGTGCGGAGCAGCGCTTCGACCTTCTCAGCACGAAAGACACGATCGAAATGCGGGTGTGGGTCTATGTTGATCGTGCCTTCCGACCGAACCAGCAAATCGGCCGCTGGACCAGCGGCGAAACCCACGTCTCCACCGATCCGACCATGACACAGACCCTCGAGGACGAGTCGACCCGGATTCCCACCGAATGGACTCCCATTGGCCGTGATGTCCCATATGAACAGCGACTAATGGTCAGTATCAAGGAGTTGTTGGCCGCGACGCCCGCCCGGGCGAAAGACGACCCATCTGGAACCGCCCCCGTCCCGAGCACGGACTCTCCGCATTGACATAACTTTCGGTCACGGGGTAGCGTTCTCTAGATCACCCCGATCGCCGTCCCGCCCGAAAGCACTCCAGCCGATGCTCCTCAATTCAGTGAAGTTCCCGTCCTCCGCACGCATCGCCGCGATTGCGGGCGCGATTTTCTTGGCCGCGGTCTCGTCGCCAGTACATGCACAGGCAGATGCGCTCCCGCCCGACCTTGTCAATGTCAATCAAGCACTGACTGCCGAGCAGCGGAATGTTGTCACTGATTTCATCACCAAGGCAGCTGACCGCTTTACGAAAGCTGACCCCGCCGGCGTTGTGGTCATTCGAACGAAGTTAGTAGAACAGATTCGACTACCAACAGTCAGCGCCAACTTCCGCCGCGACTTTGGCATTGCCTTCGTTAAGGGCTTTGCACCCTTTACACAGGGCACGGATTCGATGCGTGCCACCAATGCATTTATCTTGGCGCGATTCATCGACACTGCTGAATGCATTGATTTCTTAGTAGACAATCTCGATCCTGACATCCAGCCGGAGGCGGTCATCCGTATTGCAGCGGCAGCACAACTGCCGAAGGCGCTTGATAAGGCCCCACTCTCAGCGCCGCAATATGACGCAATCACCAAGCGGCTAGCGACTGTGATTAAGAAGGAGCGCGACTGGGTAGTGGCTTCGCATGAAGTGGAATCCATAACACTCATGCTCAGCAAGGAGACATTGACGGCATCGCAGGCGGATGCCATCGCCATGAGTTTGGCGACATCGATCAATGACCTACAGTCGCGCGTTGCTGCAGGATCTGATCCACAACTGATCAACGCACTGCAACGAGCCTTGCTCGCGGTGCGGAATCAACTATCTGGGATAGCGGGATCCGCCCGAACGAAACTACTCACTGCCATCGCACCTTCCTTGGAATCACTGGTCAAGATGAAGTCCGCGCCCCCGGCTGGCATTACTGGGACGGAACTCACCACGACTTTCAATGCGGTGGTCAACACGGCGGGACTGCTCCAGAAGGTCCGAGCAAGCGGCGGAGTGTAAGGTTATTGGACGTTATACCGCCGGTGGTGTGGGATCCTATTCCCAAATTTAGGCGGGATTTGTCGCAGACCTGTGAGCGGGGATTTGATTCGCGCCGAATAGAGACAAAGTCTCTTGACTCAAGCGATCCTCCCCCCCACTATTGAGCGTAGAGACCATGGGAAGATCATTCATCCCACTCGGAAGTCGCTGAGCAATATCAGCTGTTCGTTAGACCATCGATCGCAATACCCCATGAAGACGCGCGCCCCCTTCCACCGCAATCCGCGAGCACGAGTCACTAGCGTCATTGGCGCAACTGCACTACTCGCGGTTGGGTTGGCTAGTACCGTCGGTGCATTCATGGGCGGTCCGCCCGGACAGACACAAATTCCCACGACAGCTGAAGACTTTCGGCAGCCCGGAACGCAACCAAATCCCGACCCAGAGCAATTCGCTGCAGTCCTAGCGAGCAACAACTGCACCTTCTGTCACTCAGACTTCAGCCCAACATTCGCTCCGTTTGACACATGGGTTACAAGCATGATGGGTCAGTCGGCACGCGACCCAGTTTGGCACGCCGGGCTCGCAATCGCCAATCAAGACGCCAACCTTTCCGGAGAGTTCTGCATTCGATGCCACGCGCCTGGCGCCTGGCTCGGTGGAAGAAGTGCAACTGGAACGATTGCAGAATTCAATAACGATGACTTCGATGGCATCAACTGCCACTTCTGCCACCGCGTGGTGAATCCTGAACTGGGTGCGAACAGTGCTGTTGGTTACTCGGCTGCAGGGCAGGATCCCGATCCGGATCCTGAAGTCCTCTCGCCGCTCGCCGCCGCTGGCCTGATCCCGCAAGGAAACGGTAACGCTCGCTACGTGGTGGATCCGCGCGATGTCCGACGTGGTCCGTTCAGTGATGTGCCAATCAATTTCCACGGCAGCTCTTTCCTTGGCGAGCCAGTGTGGCTCATCACTAGCCCTTTCCATTCCAAGAGCGAATTCTGCAGCACCTGCCACGATGTGTCCAACCCTGTGTTCACAAAGAACGCCGCAGGGCAATACGACCTAAATACGCTGAACGCACAGCATCCCACACAACTGCCTTCGCAGATGTTCCCGGAGCAACGAACCTACAGCGAGTGGAAAAACAGCACATTCGCTACCACCGGCGTTGCATTTGCGGATGGACGCTTTGGCGGAAATCTCAGTGGTCCGATGAAGTCCTGCCAAGACTGCCACATGCCCGACCAAATCGGCGGTGGCTGCCTCTTCTGGAATACGGGTGACCCATTCTTCACGCGCCAAAATATGCCAGCGCACTCCTTTGCAGGAAGCAATACATGGGTGATCGAAGCGGTTGCATACCAAGCGGGAGCTGATGCAGAATCCCTCGGAATGACGCCAGATCGCATTCAGAATGCCAAAGCACGGAACATTCAGATGCTGCGCGATGCCAGCGACCTGGCTGTGACTCAACAAGGAAGCAGCCTAAACGTACGCGTCACCAACCAGAGCGGCCACAAACTGCCAAGCGGTTACCCAGAAGGACGGCGCATGTGGGTGAATGTTCGGTTCCTCAATGCCACCGGGGTGCTCATCGCCGAGCGTGGTGCCTACGACCTCAGTAGCGCAACACTCATCACCAATGACACAAAGGTGTACGAAGCGAAACACGGGAGCAGCGCTGATGTGGCGGCGGCGGCTGGTCTTCCTGCTGGTCAGAACTTCCATCTCGTCTTGGCCAACACCAAATTCAAAGACAACCGAATCCCGCCGCGCGGGTTCACCAATGCCGCATTTGCCGCCGATGGCTGCGGACCAGTGGACTACACCTACGAAGACGGTCAATATTGGGACGACACTCTCTATGCGATTCCGGCCGGCGCAACCCAAGCAGTGGTCACGCTGAACTACCAGACTTCTAGTCGCGAATACATGGAGTTCTTGCGGGATACCAACACCACAGACACCACTGGACAGACCGCTTTCGACCTGTGGACCATGTTCGGCAAGAGCGCACCGGTAGACATGGACACTGCGGCACTGACCCTAGTGCCCGCAAATCCCGCTGACATAAACGGTGACGGCATGGTCAATGGTGCGGATCTTGGCCTCCTCCTTGGCGCCTGGGGCCTGCCTGGAATCACTGATCTCAATCACGACGGCACAACTAATGGCGCCGACCTGGGACAATTGCTCGGGCACTGGGGCTGAGACCTAAGATCCGCGCATGTCTGTCGCACGCTGGGTCTCTGATCTTGGCCCAACTAATCCCATCATTCTGCGCATCGTTGCGAACGGTTCGCGAAGAAATCGCCACCTGTGGATCAGGAGCGGATTTCTTGCACTACTTATGGTGGCGCTGCTCTTTGGGATGATTGGCCAGACTTCGTCACTGCGTGAACTTGCGCAGCGCGGGGCCACTGCCTTCACAATGCTGTCATTTGCAGAGGTAGCGCTGATTTGCATCTTGACTCCGCTCTTCATGGCAGGGGCGATTGCACAAGAGGCAAACCCACGTACCTGGGAAATAATGTTGGTCACCCCACTGAATCGCGTACAGATTGTGGTTGGCAATCTGATGGGGCGGCTGTTCTTTGTGCTCGCGTTGCTGATTGCCGCGCTGCCACTCATGATAAGTACACAGTTCTTTGGAGGTGTGCCACCGACTGCAGTGTGGGGAAGTTTCATGATCAGCGCAAGCACGGCACTTGTTGTAGGCGCGGTCGCGGTTGCGCTCAGTATCACGCGCAGCGCGGGTAAGCGAAGCGTGTTTGTGTTCTACAGCACCGTGGTCGTTTACTTGTTTGCAACATGGGCAGCAGACAGCGCACTGCGCGTAGCGACAAGCATCGGAAGCAGTACGCAGTCAACCACGGTCTTTACCCCAATCAACCCATTCCTCGCTATGGAATCGCTGCTTTTGCCAGCCACCTATGCGCCGACATCACTTGAGCAGCCTGGATGGATCGCAAACGCATGGATGGTCCATCCGGCGCGCAGTTACTGCGTCGTGATGTTTGTACTTTCCTTTGCACTGATGGTGGCAAGCACGTTTACCGTGCGTGCACTCGGATCGCGCACAGTACGAACTCCATGGTGGCGACGATTGTCACAAAGGCCGACTGCAGACGGCCGCGAGTCGATGCGTGTTAGTCACAATCCAATCGCATGGCGAGAGAGTCAATTGCGCGGAACGAGCTTGATGGCACTTGTTGGGCGTTGGGGCTTCGTTGGGGTCGGCATTCTTGGCGGTCTACTGTTACCAATTCTGCATCGCACCGGAACCATTTCAGTGGACGGCTTCCGATTGGCGCTGCAGACGGTTGTTGCTGCGGAGTCCGTGGTGATTGTGCTGACCGCGCTCAACATGAGTGCCACGGCGGTAAGTCGCGAGCGCGAAGACGGATCACTTGACATCATTCTGACTACGCCAATCCAGCCAGGCCCTTACATAGCCGGAAAGTTGCGTGGCATCATTCAATTCCTAGCGCCCATGTTGATGGTGCCGACAATCACGCTCGCCGCATCGGCCGTTTACGTACTTACCAACGGAATGGGCGTGGCGGGTGGATCATCCGTCAGCGTTGCATCCGGCACCGCCACGCTGCTGATTCCCGCCATGCTGCCAGAGGGCGCGCTCGAGTACCCACTGGGAATGCTGGCATTCACATCCTTTGCGGTGATGATTGGGCTGCAGTGGTCGATCAAGAGCAAGGGAACTATTGGAAGTGCCGTCGGGGCAGTGTTCGCTACTGGTGTCACGGGGCTCGTACTCGGCCTGTGCGGGATGGCTGCGGGTCGAAGCATCCCCGCGATTGGTGCGTTCATGAATGCTTTGACGCCCATCAACTTGGTGGCTGCCATTGTTACCCCGGAGGCGGTGGCTGACGAGGTCCTCCAGCAAGGGGTGGGAACCTATCGAGTATTCCTCGCCGCCGGAGCCGTTGCAGCAGCAGCACTTGGGATCGGCGTGGTCTGGACCATGCACTCGGCGATGAAGAAGACATTTATGTTCACTGTCCGGAAACTAGCGGGCACTGCGTAATTTCGGGTTGTTATGTAGGGCACTCGCACTACACTTGACTCTTCCACCCGACCGCTCCGCGGCGGGTTTCAACGGACGGAGTGCGGCTCATGAGCCGTCCCGACCGACCATCCGACGAGTGCTTGCCGATAGAACCGGAGCGCTCGAAGGCAACCGACCACGGCACGGGCCGCAGATCCGGTTGATAGATTCGACTGTGTATTAAGACCCTCTCGATTGTTCACTCCAGCACCGGAACCAAAGCATGGAATTTCGTTTCTGTACGACCCAACGCTATGAGCCACTGCTGACTTTCTACTGAACACCGCATGCCTGTTGTTGGGCGCGGATTGCGTCTTGATCCATAGTCAATCGTTGGTCGACTGCAGTGTGTCTGCAGGTCGGGATGGTTACCTGTACTGCACCTCGTTGCATTTGCCGAGGAGGTGCTGTCATGCAGATCGAAGTCTGGTTGTTCATCCTGATTGTCCTTGCCGCCCCTTCCTTGGGTGCTGGCGTGATGTGGACCCTAGTCAAACACTTCTCGACCCGATCGATTGCGCGGGCCACGAAGGAGGCGGAGAGCGTTGTCGCCGCAGCCCGGGCTCAAGCAGAAGCTCGCGGCAAGACCATCGAGTTGCAGGCTGAGAAAGCCGCGACAGAGCGCCGCCACGCACTCGACCGCGAGATGCAGTCTGCGTTGGCGGATGTGAAGGCCTCACAGGCCCGTGCTGAAAAGCGCGAGGAAACACTCGACCGCAAGTTGGAGCAGATTGGTCAACGGGAGCAAAAACTAGAGTCCCGGGAGCAACGAATTGCAGATCTAGAGAAGCGGACCGCTGAGTTGCAAACCGGTCTTGAAGCCGAGCGCGCTGAGATTCGGGAGCGAATCGAGAAGGTCGCTGGCATGACTATGGGTGAAGCGCGAGAACTTTACATGGCAGAAGTGCGCCGCCATGCCGACCATGATGCCGCTGTACTTGCCCAGAAGATCGTGGAAGAAGCGGAGCGCGATGCGCGTGACAAGGCCCGGCAGATCACGCTGTTGGCTATCCAACGCTACGCAGCCGAGAATGCCACAGAGACAACCGTTCGTACTGTGAAGATCCCGAGCGATGATGTCAAGGGCCGCATCATTGGTCGCGAAGGGCGCAATATCCGAACGATCGAGCGCGCGACTGGTGCAGATATTTTGGTGGACGACACCCCTGGAGTCATCAGTGTCAGCTGCTTCGACAAGGTGCGGCAGGCAATTGCGGCGGAGACCCTACAGCGACTAGTGGCCGATGGCCGAATCCATCCAACGCGCATCGAAGAGCTGGTAGCGCAAGTAACTCGCGACATCAACGAACGAATACAGAAGGACGGACAAGCCGCGATCTTGGAGACGAACCTCCGCGGCATGCACCCGAAGGTGATCGAAGCGATGGGCAAGTTGGCGTTCCGCACTAGCTATGGCCAGAACGTGCTGCGTCACTCGGTAGAAGTGGCCTTCTTGTGCCAAATGATCGCTGACGAACTTGGCCTCGATGGAACGATCGCGCGCCGCGCGGGCTTCCTGCATGACATCGGCAAGGCGATGGATCACGAGATGGAAGGCGGCCACCCAGCCATTGGTGTGGAATTCCTGCGCAAGCACGGCGAAAAGAGCGAGGCGGTGCTGAATGCAGTCGGCGGGCACCATGCCGACATTCCAGCCACTACTCCCTATACCCCCATTGTGATGGCTGCAGATGCCATCAGCAGTGCGCGCCCAGGAGCGCGACGCGAAAGCATGGAGCTGTACGTCAAGCGTCTTCAGCAACTCGAGGCGCTGGCACGCGAGCATGAATTCGTAGACGAGGCGTATGCCATCCAAGCAGGCCGCGAGGTTCGTGTGGTGGTCGATGCGAAGAGGGCGGATGATGCCTATGCGTTCCGCATTGCACAAGCAATTGCTAAGCGCGTCGAAGAAGAGATGACATTCCCGGGCGAAATCAAAGTGACTGTGCTGCGCGAATTGCGTGCCGAGGCGACTGCGCGTTGACATGCCGCAGACGCTGACCGAGATCAAAGAAGAGTTAGCCGCGCGCGGTATTCGGCCAAAGCACACACTCGGGCAGAACTTCCTGCACGATCACAACCAACTGCGAAAGTTGGTGGCGGCGGCGGCGCTTCCACCGGGTGCATTGGTCTTAGAAGTTGGTCCAGGGACTGGCACCCTCACTGAAACATTGCTTGACGACGGATGCGAGGTGATCGCCTGCGAGCTTGATCGCGACATGGCTGCAATTGTGCAGGCCCGAAATGCGCACCGCATGGGCGTGGGATCCGGTCGCTTGACGTTGGTGGAGGCGGACTGTTTGGATGGGAAACACGCTATTTCCGCACAGATTCTGAGCGCACTCGCTGGCCGCCCGTTCACGCTCGTTGCCAATCTCCCCTATCAAGCCGCCACGCCACTCATTGCAACACTGCTAGAGCGCCATCCTGAATGCCGTGGCCAATTCGTCACGATCCAACGCGAGGTTGGAGAGCGACTGATGGCCAAAGCCAGCAGCGATGCCTATGGTCCGATTAGCGTCATGATGGAATTGCTAGCAGACGTTGAACAAATCGCCGTCCTCTCTCCTGGCTGTTTCTGGCCGGCGCCAAAGGTGACGAGCGCCATGCTGGCTATCCGTCCCCGGAATAGAGAGCGACCATGCGAACCATGGGAGCCGTTCACAGCGTTCGTGCAACAGGTCTTCGGTAAGCGTCGCAAACAGCTCGGAGCAATTCTCAACCGCGAATCCGTAACAGCCGCGGGATTCGACCCCATGCGACGCCCAGAGACCCTGACGCCGACAGAGTGGGTCCATCTCTTTCGAGCGTTCTCCCATCCCTCATAAATCGAATTCGGTGATCCAGTACGAAAGCTGGGTTAGACACAGTGAATCGAGGCGCAAGCCGCTTCGTTGGCGACAATGCAAAGACTCAGCGGGTCGCCACTTTGCTACTTGATTTCGAGCGTTTTTCAAGGATCTGATCGTACGGAACGCCGAGGTACTCGAGCGTTTCATTGACGACATCTCGCACGACGGGGGCCGCGATCATCCCGCCAAAGTGACCCTTCTTCTTATCCGGGTCATCAATCACACACAGCACCACTATGCGCGAGGTCTCGAGCGGCGCGGCCGCCAGAAAGCTAGCCGTGTATCGGCTACGGTCGTACCCCTTAGTACCGGGTATCGACAATTCTGCAGTACCAGTCTTGCCGTACATGCGGTACTTATCACTCTGTGCTTTGCGACCAGTTCCCGTCTCTACAACGCTCGACATAGCGTCCTTCGCTTCAACCAGAACGTTTGCGTCAATCACGCGCTTTGAACCAGGAAGCCAGTTTTCGCTCGTACTGGTACCGCGCGGAAGCACTAGCCGAGGCGCCACCATGGTTCCGTCCGGCCGGGCGAATGCACTGAATGCGCGGACCATCTGAATTGGAGTGACTGCAATTTCATGCCCGAACGACACGGACGACTGCGTGTATCCAGTCCAACGCGCTGCCGGCGTAACGATTCCTGCACTCTCGCCAGGGATACCGATTGCAACCTTGGTGCCGAAACCGAAATCGCGAACCATCTCCTGCATTTGCGTGTGGCTCATACGCAGCCCAACGGTGACCATGCCTGTATTCACGCTATGGACCAGCACATCCTTCCATGAATACGACTTGTACGGATCGCCCGCCGCGTTGTGGATGACGCGACCAAATGGCGTGACCACTGGCGAGCCCACTGGCATCTGAATGATGTCGGTGGGCTTGGCGAGCCCGAGTTGGGTTGCGCGTGCCCAAACAAAGCTCTTCATCGTTGAGCCTGGCTCATACGGATCCGTGAAGTTGCGATTGCGTCCGAGGGATGGGTGAATCTTGCGAGATGGATCGTGCGTTGCTTCTTTCCAACCTGGTCGATCCTGCAGAAAGTCTGCCATGGCCAAGATGTCGCCATTGCAGGAATCAAGCACAATGACTCGACCGCCACCTGCGTTGTATTCCTTGACAGCTCGATCAAGGTGTCGCTCGGCGATTTCTTGTACGGCAAGGTCGATTGAGAGACGAACATCTTGTCCATCATCACCGGGCACGTAATCCTCACGATTGATCCAGAGGGTTCGACCAAACGCGTCGCGCAACGCTTTCACATGGCCGTCAACCGGTGCTAATTCCTTGTTAAAGGAAAATTCAACCCCTGCTTGACCAGTGTGCTCGAATCCAACCTTGCCGATCAATTGATTTGCGAGCGCTCCGGACGGATAGTCGCGCACCAGTCTGGTCTCGAGCGCCACACCATCAATGTCGAGTTGCCGCAGCGCATCGACCTGTGCTTCATCAATCTCCTGTGCGAGTACCACATAGCGGCGTTCGGCATTTTTCTTCAGGAGCTCATCAATCGCCTGGGGCGCTTGCCGCAGAACTGGCGCGAGTGCAATAGCCGCGTCGCGGAAGGGGTCACATTCAGCGACCGCGTTCTGATCAGTTTTAGAGGATTTCTTTGCATTTGCCCAGCCACTTTCATAGATAAAGGCTGGGTCGCAATAGAGTTTGTATCCCACCAAACTCATAGCGAGCGGGCGACCGCGCTGGTCAAGCACTTCGCCGCGTTGCGCAAGTTCTTTGTGCTCGCTAACACGACGTCCAGCGGCCTGATCAAGTTTCGCATTCGGCACTAATTTCAGTTGTATCACTCGCACTACTGTCAGAGTCAATGCGATGGCGGTGCAAGCAACTAAGGCTCGCGCCCAGCGACGAGTACGTAATGATTGGTTGTTGCACGCAATGGCCGCGCTATCTAACTCCGATGTTCCGTTAGCGGTCACGCGTGCCTGCCTTCGCATTGCCAGTGGGGGATGACTTGAAACCACTCGCCTTCTTCGTGGCGGAAACCTGACGCGCGGGCGCCTTGGTGGTGGACGACTTCGCGACTTTTTCTGTGGCTCCGCTGACCGTTGCCGTGCTGCGCTTCATTGCAACTTCCGAGCTCGCAACTTCGGCGACAATGTGCTCGCCCAGAGCGCCCTCGGCGGGTGTGGCTGAAAGTACGGAAGACTCGCCTGCGGGTGTCAGTTCCAGTTTCAACTTACTGGCATAGGTACGAATGTGCACGGGATCACTGCGGCGCGCAACTTCAGCACGCATGCGCCACTGTGCGCGTTCCTGCTCCACAATGCGATTGTGTGCACGTGAAATCTCATTCGAGACCTCATATCGCTGCTGACGGAGCGCTAGTAGCCCAAGGCCCAAAGCACCGAATGCAACCATGATCAAGAAGAGCTTTGAGAAAAGGCGCATGGTTTGCAGTGCTCAGTGAATGGTGTTGACGAACTATCAACCCTTGGTAGGGATCTTCAGCGTCTGCCCTGGCTTAAGTGCCGCGGGATCCTTGATGCCGTTGTACTTCAGGAGTTCGGCGACCTTCACGCCCTGCTTGCGTGCAATGGCGTACGGGGTATCGCCCTTCTGAATCTTATAGTTAGTAGCAACACGAGCAGCCACCGGTGCCTCAGGCGTGGTCTGCGCCACTGCACCATCGAGAGCCGTCGGCGCCGCTGCGCCTGGCTTCAGCACTTCGATTGAAGGAATGCGAAGGTCTGAGTTGAGCCGCAACTTGGCGGCGTCCGGAGCGGCAGTCTTGTTGTAATCCTGAAGCCTGCTAGCAAGTGATCCGTCGCCGTATTCGCGCGCGGCGATCGACCAGTATGTCTCGCCCTTCTGAACCTTGTGAAACCGCACGGGCGTGCCGTCAACCTTGGCTACTTCGATAGCCAACGGCGCGACGTCTCCGATGACTTGCTCGCCACCGTTCAGGTCCGTTGCGTCCGGCAGCGCGCTCGCTCCGTCCTTGGCAAGATCCACGCCGCCTTGGGCGACGAGGGCGTCCTTGCTAAAGGCATCAAGTTGGATAGTTGTGGCGGGTGCCGCATCCTCCACCTGCGCTACGGTTGCTGGATCAAAGCGCTGCGCCGAGAAATGATCAGACACCAAGATTCCGACAAAGAGCATGAGTCCGAAACCGATGACGAGGGCGAGCTTGTTCTCACGAGTCATTACGTACCTTTAGGCTGAATTATGGCGAAATCCATTGCGACGATGCATCCACCCATATGGCTGCACGCCATCGAGTTCATCGGCAGGGAAAGCGGAAATTCATCAGCGCGGAACGATGATTTCGGTAGCAAATTCAAAGACACGCAACTTAGCGCTCCGGGCGCGCGGATTTGCACGCAACTCGGCGTCGGACGCCTCCACAGGCTTACGAGTGAGGCGGCGCCCAAGCCCGGCGGATTCCCACTCAACAAAGGCGTGCTTTACAAGGCGATCCTCGAGGCTATGGAACGAAATCACCCCAATACGGGCGCCGGGATTCAGCCAACTCTTTCCGGGAATCGTGCTTGCAGCGACACGGAGGGCCTCAAGAAGACCTCGCAGCGCTCCCAGTTCATCATTCACCATGATGCGGAGCGCCATGAAGGTCCGCGTGGCGGGGTGCATTCGGCTGTCTCTCGCCTTTGGTCCATAGGCGGCGCTCACGGCGATCGCTAGTTCATGGGTCGTCCGGAAGGGCGCCCGGCTCCTCCGCTCCACAATTGAACGAGCAATCCGGCGGGCAAATGGATCCTCCCCGAGCTGGAAAATTGCATCCGCCAGCGCCGACTCGGACATCCGGGCAAGGAGGTCGGCTGCTGTCTCACCACGAGACAGGTCCAATCGCATGTCGAGCGCGCCGTCATTCTGGAAACTAAACCCCCGCGCCGGATCATCCATCTGGGTACTAGCGAATCCCAAGTCTGCAAGGACACGGTCGGCAGCCCATCCGGCAGACAGCATGGCTCGGTCCGCATTCGCGAAAGAACCGTGGATAGTTCGAACCTCTATTCCGGGGATCGCTCGCACCCTGGCCTCCGAAAACGCCAGATTGCCAGCATCAAGATCACAGAGAAGGATCCGGCCGCCAGTACCAGCCGCCCGAGCGAGGGCCTCGGCATGACCGCCCCGCCCCGCCGTCAAATCAAGCACCGTGCCGCCAGCAGGCGGACAAAGCAAGTTACTGACGGATTCCAGCAATACCGGGAGATGGCCAAACGGGCTACTCATGTTCGACGCTTGGTGCCGTCTGCCGCCAATGACCGGGGCACCCGACGACCGCCCGTTGGGGTGGCACCCGAACCGCGCGTTGCAAGAGCAAGCAACACAAGGAACACACCCACTAGGAACAGGAAGGGCCAGAGAAGTCGACCACCAATGCCGAGCACATAGGTTGCCGTTGCAATGCCAACAAGCACGAGTCCAAACTCCATCCCGTACAGCGCGCTGACTGCCTTGCGCACAGAATCTCCGCAGGCGCGCTTGACCCGGTGGTGAATGTGATTGGCATCAGGCGTCGAAAACGGAACGCCCGCGCGGCGGCGGCGTATCACAGCCAACGCGGTGTCCAGAATCGGCAGCCCAAACATCGCGAGGCCACACATCACCAATAAAGTGGAGTGGCCTTCATAGCCAGCATCGGGCGCCACTGCGATCGTGGGTGGCATGCCCGGCACCACAGAAACACTGTCGGCCACAACACGCCCCACGAGCGGACAACTGAACGGTTGCAAATTTGCAAATGTCATAATGATGGTGACGGAAAGGAATCCAATAAGCAGACTTCCGGCATCACCAAGGAAGATTGTTGCGGGATTAAAGTTGTAGACCAAGAATCCAAGACACGCTCCCAAGAGGCTCAGGCATAAAACAACACGCACGCCAGCCATGGAACGGGCCAGTTCGCCAATATTGGACATGTCTGGGGGCAACGCAAACACAATCAGGAGCGACAGCGCCAACAGTCCAAGGCACATGACAACGGTGATCCCCGAAAGCAGACCGTCGAGACCATCGAGCAAATTGGCGGCGTTACTGCCACCAAGGACAAATGTCGCAACCAACGCGGTTCCTACCCAATAGAAGACGGTCGCGTTCAGAATCACGAATCCACCAAGATTGATCAATGTTTCACCGGGCGGACCTATGATTGGCGAAAGCAGTCCGCTGGCCACATTGATGCCGATGTCATCAATTGCTAACGCCGCGGCGGCTACTAACTGCCCAGCGATTTTTAGGCGAGCGTCGAACTTCCAGATGTCATCCGCCAGTCCGGTAAAGGTAATGGCGATCATTCCCAACACCACCGAAAATGGCACGGGCGGCAGCGACAACAGGTCTCCACCGGAAAGCCATGCACTCACGATGATTCCAGCAAAGACCCCTATGAATACGCCTACACCCCCAAGATAAGCAACAGTTCGCCCGTGCAGTTTGCGCACCCCGTCAGGCGTGTCGACTACACCTGTCCTGTGCGCCATCCAACGAACAATCGGCACCGTGACAACGGTTACGGCAAAGCTCGCGAGCAACGCGGGAGCTGAGTTGATCAACAAGGAAATCACACCATCAAGGCGCGTCGCTGTTGTCATGGCATCGCAACTCATGCGGTCGCCTCCGGAGTGCGGGCATGTTCTGTGACAAGATCAGCAATGGTGCGCTCAAGTGAAATCCGCGCTTCAAATCCAATCTCTGCGCGAATGCGCGAAATATCAGGGACGCGAATAGCAAGGTCTTCAAACGCACTGCCAAACACTTCGGCGTACGGAACATGTTCAATCACTGACGTAGACCCAGTGACTCGTATCACCAGTGCCGCAAGGTCTTCCACAGTGACTGGACGGTCTCCGCCAACATTGAAGACTCGGCCGTGACACGCGGCGTGATCAAGAAGCCGCGGAAGGGCTGCTGCAACATCGCGCACATCGCAAAAGCAACGAACTTGCCGTCCGCTGCCATGAACTTGAAGGGGCGCGCCAGTCACTGCAGCCGCAACAAATCGCGGCAGCACCATTCCATAGCGTCCACGCTGTCGCGGGCCAACGGTATTGAAGAAGCGCGCGATGACCACTGGAAGTCCATCACGTTGCGCGTGCGCAAGCGCTAGTTGCTCATCAATCGCCTTCGAGAGACCGTATGACCAACGTGAAACGGTTGGTGCACCAAAGACCAGGTCATCGTCTTCCTTGAACGGCGCGCGAACCCCCTTGCCATAAACCTCGCTTGAACTGGCAAAGAGAAGTGGCGTACGCGTCCGTGCTGCAAACGAAAGGATGGCGGCCGTCTCAAAGATATTTGTCTCGACAGCACGGGCCGGATCATCAAGCACCAATCGAACACCAACTGCTGCTGCAAGGTGATAGATGCCATCAAATCGACGCGCAGCGAGAGAAGGCAGCGCGCCAGAAACCGTTGACTCAATCAACTCAAGTTGGTTCGTACCAAACATCCGCGCGGCGTCGAGATTCGAACGCCTACCGGTGGATAGATCATCAACCACAGTGATATGCCCACCGGACTCAATGAGCGACTCGCAGAGGTGCGAGCCGATAAAGCCCGCCCCACCTGTGACTAAGAAGCGACATCCCGTTTGAGCTGCGCTCATAGCCCACACCCCGCATGTAGGCGTGACTGGATCAGGACTTTGCCTCCGCTGACACTGGCTTAGCGTATTCAGCCATTAACTCAGCGTTCTTCTTGAAGTAACCACCGATCGTGTGTTCTGGTCGCATCAAGACTGTGCCCATGAGCACAGCGTGCGTCTCTTGTAATTGATAGATGAACTTAGAAACTAGCCCGCGTTGATCCTGCATTGCGCGCACCACCAAGATTGCTGCATCACAGCAATCCGCCACCACGAGCGACTCCCCGGCAACGAGGGTTGGCGGAAGGTCAACGACCACCACTTGGTACTTCTCGCGAAGTCGCGCCACTAGCCGGCGCATCTCGTCGGTAGTTAGGCGCTCGTAGACACGAATATCCGCTGTACCGGGGCCATAAATAGCAATGCCATGAGCCATGTGCGGTTCAACGGACTTACCAGCCAGCATGTCACTCACGCCGGGAGCGTCCGGGTCCACACCGAAGATGGAAGCAACGCGCGGGCGCCGCAGGTTGGCGTCAACAATCGCCACGGTTCGACCAGCAGCATGCAGGCTCAGCGCCAGGTTTACAGCAGTGGTTGTTGCGCCGCCACCGGGATGTGGCGTCATGACGGCGATCGAGCGAAGGCCGTTCGCATCCATGGACTTGCGCACAGCAGATGCAAACTGCCGGAACATCTCTGCTGTCGTCGATCCAGGAAGTGTTGTCACTACCAATTCAGCCGCCGTCGGACCGGACGGATCGTCACTGATGTCTGGGATCACGCCTAACAGCCGTGCGCCGCCAATACCTGCAATGTCACTCGGCTGCTTGACGCGCTGGTCGAGGAATTCTCGTAGAAAGAGAATGCCCGCTACTACCAGTAGCACCAAGACCATACCCCCGGGCACCATGAATTTCAGTTGCGGGAAGTCCAGTTCCTTGGGCGTCGTTGCTCGTTGCACCAGTCGCACGCGGCGAGCATCTTCACGAGCTTGCAGCAAATCGAGCTGCGATATCAGATCCTGCAAATCATTGCGTTCGAGTTCCTTCTGAACGAGCTGCTCTTTAAGCGCGTCGAGCGCACTGATCTGCGCGGTGAGTTCCTGAAGTTTCTTTTGACCTGCCGTCAAGTCGATTGTCTGCTTCTCAACGAGTGACTTCAATCCAACCACTCGTTGTGAAAAACCAATCTTATCAGCTAACAAATTGCGGGACATCGATTCATTCATTGCCGCTGTAAGACGGGCTCGACTTGAACCCTCGCGCTGCATGAGCTCTTTCACCTGCGGATGGTCTTCGCCAAACCGATCGCGTGCGGCCAGTAGCGCTACTTGCAGTTGCTGAAGGTCACGTTCGAGACCGCGAATAGATTGATCTTCAAGTGCCGTTCGACGATCTTCATCCTCAAAGCGTTGATCGGCAATCTTCTGGTCAATTGAATCAAGGCGCGCTTGTGCCAATGTCAAATCACGGGTCGTATCGTCGCGCAAACGGGCTAGATTCTCTGTGGAACGCTGGTCGGCGAGGTCTGATTCTCTGCCAGCAGTGATGCCGTTCTTACGAATGAAGTCTTGAATTTCTGCTTTGAGTGTGCGAACTTGCTCCTCAACGCCAGCCTTCTTGCTTTCAAACTGTGCCTTACTGCGTGCGGATCTCTCATTCTCTTCACTGTCGCGCATCGACATGTACGTGTCCGCCACGCGATTCATGACAACCGGGACGTCACCCTTCTCCCACGTCCGCCACGTCACTACAAAGAGCTGCGTTCCACGGCGGTGACCAACACGAAGCGTGTCTTCCAGTTGCTTCACTCGGTCGTCAACCGTGTCGTAATACTGACCCCATTTCGTAGTAGCAATGTCCGGCGCCTTCATGGCCGCCTCAAGAACTGACTTCGATGTCATTTTCTGCGACTCCGTCTGGCCGAGTCGGGCAATCGCCTCGTCCTGCACGATTTCACGCGTCACCGCGTCCTTGGCACCAGTGACTTCAGGGCGGATCTCAAAGAGAACCGACCCACCCCATAGCGGAGACAGAAAGAGGCATGCGAAGTGGGCAATGGTGCCGAGCACAAGCCCTGCTCCCGCGGAACCGGTGAGCAGCCAAGCATGCTGCCGAAGAACACGCACGGGGTCAATCGTTGGAGCTTGCTGCCGGCCGCCACGGGGGGCGCCACCTGGTGATGCGGGTCGCGGAGCAGCGGCAACTGGAGTAGATGATGGATTCGCGGCAGTCATGGTGTTTCCTGGGGATAGGTCGCGAGCGTGAGTCAACTGTCCTGTGGGTCATTGTTGGCCCTCAGGCTTTATTTACCTTTGAGCGTTTCTGCAAATGCTTCAATTTCCTTAGCGCTATCGGCAGCTCCCGGTCGCGCTCGTGCGCGGTCGAGAATTTGTCGGGCGTCGCCGATGTTTCCCTGCGCTGCCCGGACTTGCGCAAGATGCAGCAAGCCCGAGGTAGTCGCAGATGCTGCCACCGATTGGTTCAACGCGTCCTCGGCTTCCGAAAGACGACCCATCTGCAACAGAATGAATCCGAGAGTGTCCAAATAGTCCGGCTGGGCCGGGGAATAGAGCACCGCACGTGATGCCAATTCAAACGCCTTTTTGTAGTCCTTCTTTACCGTCGCAAGTAGATACGCCGCGTTGTTCAGTGCCGCCGAATTCTGCCCGGACAGTTCCGCTGCTTGCACAAATGCCGCACATGCCGCATCCATGTCGCCCTTAGCGTAGAGGGCTCCACCTCGCGTCAAAGCGACCGCGGCGAGGATGCTCGGTGCTACAGATTCTGGTTTCGCTGCAACCCGCGCCTCCACCTTTGAGCACCACTCCAAAGTCTTGTCTACCCCGGCAGGTCCATTACGACGCCAAGCATCCGCAAGAATTGCTTCTTCAATAACCGTCGGAACTGCACCACCCTGCATGAGGAATGCCTCGAAGTCAGCAGTCTTTTCTGGTGTGAACATCTCCCGAAGCACCATTACCGTGCGCTCTACGTCTGCTGGAGACGTTTCCGACACGAGTCGCGCCGCAGCCAAGGCCTCACGCCCGGCAATCAATCCATCACCACGGCGGCCGCTGCCAACAACTGCTGACGCTGCGAGTGCTCGCAGGACAGTCGAGCGAGCTACGAGATCACTCGCACCGTTCAGCAGATTAAGCGTGCCGGCTGCATCGCCAGATGCGAGGCGCGCCATTGCGGACTTCTCAAGATAAACGAGGGACTTTGGATTTAAGGTAAACGCTCGCTCAAACTCCCGCGCCGCCCCCGCGGAATCACCAGTGCGCTGCAGCAAAGTACCAACCCGATCGGCCCAAATCGGGTCCTGCGGTCGAAGAGCCAACCCGCCCTGAGCAACTTCAATCGCGCGCGCCACGTTGCCAGTGGCGATATGCATTTCCACCAAGCGTGTACGAGCGTCCTCACTTGCGGGCTGCGACTGCAAGAATCGCTCCAAGATGCCTACAGCGCTCTTAATATCGCGCTTATCGAGCGAAAGATTGACGCGCTCTGACACCATCGGCCAATACATGGCGTTACGTGCGAGCAGCCGATCTGCTTCCGCAATAGCGACATCTAACTTGGCTGGGTCTTGCTGTGAAATAGCCATGCCGCGCAGCAACTGAACACGACGCAACGGCGCAAAGAGGTCGGAAGGCGCCACCGTCTCTGCACGACTCAGAGCAGCAAGTGACTCTTCAACCTTCGCTTTCGATTCATCCAACTTGTTCGCGGCGCGCAGTTCATCTGCTTCGCCCGCCGCAACGGCCGACATAAGCATTTCAAACTTCCGTTGCACCTCGGAACTAGGCGATGCTCCAAGGAGTGGACGGACCCGCCCCAGTGTTCCTCGCGCATCTGAGAATTTGCGCGCAACCACTTGCAGATCAGCCAACCGCATCAGTGGATCAAGGGTGACCGAGTCCCCCATAAACGCGGTCATCAATTCAATGGCATGCACCGCGTTACCACGCCGAGCTTCCACTTCGACCATCGCCAAATCCACTTCCCGCTTCTTGGGATCCTGGATCGCAGCTGCCTTAGCGAACGCGGCGTTCGCCCCTGCTACTTCCCCAATACCGTCAAGGTAGAGGCCTTGCTCCATGTATATGTTGGGCGAAGCCTTGCCGTCAGCCTCTGCACGCGTAATCACATCCTGAAGTGCTTTGGTGCCTTGCGGAAGTTTGCCGATTTCTCGCATGACAGATGCCTTGCGACCAGCAAGCCGTATGTCATACGGCGAAGCCTTCATTGCAGCTTCATACAACTGCTCGGCGAGTGAAATGTTCATCACCGTTGCATCTTGGAGGAGGCGACGCTGCTCGTCCGGCGGAACTGTCGACCAACCGCGCGCGTCGAAGCGCGCACGGCCTTCGGCATTACGGACGGAACCATAGTCCGCGGGCAAGTACAAGATCGCGTAGAGCTCCGAGATGTTATCGCGATTCGTTTGATCAATCTGCAAGATGTGCTGTCGATGATCGATGGCAATAGCTCGACTGCCGTAAACCGTCTCGTACTGTGCAGCATTGGTCAGGGTTTCAAGATCATTTGGGTTCGCTGCAATTGCATTGCGCAACATTTCCAATGCGGTACGCCCTTGACCGGATCGGCCCAAAGAGCGCGCATATCCACTGACGTTCACAAGGTCATTAGGCCGACGGTCATACGCTTCCTTCCACAAGGCCAGCGCCGCGGGCTCGTTGCCAACATGTTCCTGAATCAATGCCAATTGCGCCGCCACCGGTGCTTGATTGCTTCCGGTCTGCCGTGCTTTTTCCAGTATAGAAATCGCCTCTGCGGTGCGTCCTTGGTAATCCAGTAGTCGCGCACGGAGAATGACCTCAAGAATCGGAGAAACAGCAGTTAACTTTCCTGCAGCGGTAACGTGTATCTCCGCAGCGGCAACGTCTCCACGCGAGAGCGCCTCCATGAACGCTAATTCAACACTGCTTGCATCACCGGCGCCACTCTGCACCAGTTGTTTTTCTGCATCGCTGAGCACCGCATTGATCTTCCGCAAGAACTCTTCGCTTCGCGCGAGGTCTGGTGAATTTGATCGACGAAACTCAGGGATCTGCCGTTCAAGATCCGCGCGCAATGCACGAAGCGCACGTACTCGTTCATTGTTGCGCTGAAGTGGATCAGTCACTACCCGCGCAACCATCATGTCAATTCGCTCCACTGGATCATCCGTTGCCAGAAGTGCTTCATTGCGCGCAAGATCTGGATTCCCTGGATACTTTTCCAGTGCAGCGCGGATAAAGACGAGCGCAGCGGGCTTGTCCCCTGCCGCCTGCTCAACTAGCACCTGTGCATACATCGACTGGAGCGATCCGTTGGATGATTTCACCCAATTCACTGCGAGCTCGCGCGCACGCGGGTAATCCTTGGCGCTCATGGCTGCTTCCAAACCAGCAATCTCGGGAGCTACCTCCACTCGGCCGCCTTCAGCGCGACCGCGGAGATCCTTCGCTAGACGCGCATACTGTTCCTGCTCAGGCAACGCCTTCGCTATAGCGTCGTAAAGCGCTGCTGATTCGGCAAAGCGCCCAAGTTGCGCTGCTATTTCTGCACGCTGAATCACCAAGCGCAGGTCGGACGGAAACGCATCTGTTCCCTTGGTCACCGTCTGCATCGCGAGTCCAAGATCGTTCTGGGCACGGGAGACCATGGTTGCCCACATGAATGCATCCGCCGGTGGCTGTGGAACCTTTGTGAAGTACAGCTCCCACTTCTTGGCGGCCCCATTTAGATCCGCTCGCGATTGCAAAATCTTCGCGTCTGCAGCGATCATTGCAGGAACGGTCTCGTCGTTCTGTAGTGCTTCCAATAGCTTTACTCGCAGTTCAACAATATCCTTCTCGAGCTTTGCCTTCTGGGTAGCGTCAGCGCCGCGCGCAATCCGCAAGATGTCAGACTCAAGGAGGATCTGCAGTGCACGGGCACGTGTTTCAGGCTGAATACTTGCCATCAGACTGGTAGGTTGACGTGGTTGATCAAGAATCCTGCGCGCAGCAGCCTCTGTTCGCTCGAATCCTTTCTCAGGATCACCACCAGCCCGACTTACATATTCCAGATCAAGCCCAGCAGTGATCAAGTCGTTTGGATGGAGTGCGATCCACGCCTCAAGAAGCTTGGCCCCCGCATCAATCCCCTTTGCATCAATAAGAATCGCGGCGAGCAAGCGCACTATTGCCCCTCGACCAGTAGCGAGCGCTGCCTCCGATGCTTTCGCACTTGCGGCGTCAACTTTAGCCACATCAAGTTTAGTGCGATCCAAACGGGTTCCGTTACGCGCATCAAGCAGCAGCCTCTCAAGATCTATGGCTGCCAATCCGTATTCGGAAAAAACATCGCCAGGCTCCACAGATGCGCGCATGCCAGCGATCGATTTATCCAAAAGTTCCAGACGACGCGCTGCTGCTTGCTCTTGCCCGACACCACGCAGACGTGCCACATCTGCCATCCGCAAAGAAGCGAGCGCGTTCCAACCACGCCAACTCTTTGGTGCAATTTTCAGGAACGCCTCAAGTTGCTTTTCAAGATCAGTACGCTCCCCGGATGTGAGCACTTGCTCGCGCTGTGAGCGTGCATACAAGACCGTCTCCTCGGCCAACTTCATGCCGTCCGTACCGGGCGCCATCACATCTTTCATTTCCTTGCCGACGGTCTCAATGGAGAGCCATCCATCACCGCGCGAATACAACTCTGCTTCGTCTTCAAGTGCAGCAATCAAAATTTTCCATTGCTCGGGATCTCCAGGCTGCGCGCGCGTGTGCTGGCGCTTCAACATCATGAGATTGCGATAATCTTCAACAGACTGCGCGGGGGTGTCGGCTGTGATCTTGCTGAGCGCATCTTCCATCTTCTCGAGATAGCGGACAACATCAGGCTTCTTGCCCACCGCCCGCCCGTACATTGAATACGCCTCGCGAGGCTTTCCCTGAGCCATGAGTTCGTCACCAGCACGAATATGTCGCTCTGCGTTTTTCAACCACAACTGGTTCACTAGAATGACTGCCACCAAGAGGAGAATGGCGGCCAAGGAGAACCCGCCGACGACGAAGATAAACTTACGGTTGAGCTTGCTGGCCATGAATCAATCCTTGTGGCCCGCCGGTGACTTGGTGCGCTCCATCGACGGCCAGTCGGGGAGGCACCGCATCAGCGGCGGTAGAAGTTGCGTGAGAAAGTCCTCGGCATTCGTTTTAAAGACGACAGCTGAGGGAGTGGCGCCCAATGGGTAACGGGCGGAGAGCTGCACTTTGCAGTAGTAAGCAAAACGATCAGTCAGATTGAACGCTAGCGATCGAACACCAAACGTGCTAGATGTAGAACGTCCGTTGGCGATAAACATGTAGCCGCCAAGTTGCTCAATGCGCGAAGCGCGCGGATCTTGGAAGGTAGAAACGGTCATCGCAAACTCGCCTACGGGCAATGTCACGGTTTCTTGAATGCGGGTCACTGGATCAACCAATATTGCTGACGGATATTTCGCGCCAGTTGCCAGGTTCACGGGGGCATCAGGCAAAATGTTTGAAAGCATCGCCATTGAAAGCGGCATTGTGATTGGGTCACCTAGTTGCACCAAACCGCCAGCTCCCCAGCAACGCTCGGGAATGTGCGGGACCGTATCGATCATGCCGGTGTAGTACGCCAAATGCAACGAGATGATCCCCTTGGAGGGATCTCCATCAATGGCATACGAGCGCGTCAAGTATTTCTCTGTACCGAGCGACTCAACCATCGCAGCGTCCATTTGTTGATCATCACCAATCCGCTGCCAATGACCCATCACTGTCGGTATTGAGCCGAGGTCAGCGCGTAGTGGAACTGGATCTTTCTTGAGATAAACATCAAGCGCTTGCATTCCAACGCGAAGACCGAGACCGCCCACTGCAAGGGTGGCCAACAAAGCGAAGTAGACCGCTTTGACCTTCGGTTGAAAGTGAATCATGATTTCACTCCAGTTCGCGGCGGGAGAGGCACTTCGCCATCATCCACCATATTGCGAATCACCCACATCACTCCAAGAAACAGAAGGAATGCGGGGACTAGCCAGATCAAGCCAACCATGCTGTGGAATTCGCCAGTGCTGAAATTTGCGTCCACCATAGAAAGCATTCCGAGCGATGCAACGCGAAGCACGTTCACAAATAGCGAAATAGGAATGCCAGCGACCACAAGCAGCACGCGCTGCCACCAACGTGGAAGGCCAAGAGCTGCAAGGGCAACGCCGATCGCCAGAAACGCCATGAGAGTGCGCATACCAGAGCATGCTTCTGCGACATTCAGCGGGTGCGTGGTTCCGTCTGACATGTGCACAGTGAGCACATTGCCGACGCGGTCTGTGTCTATGCCCAGTGTGTTCAGCAGAATGTCCGCGCCGATCGCGCTCCAATCCTGCAAGCGCTCGGTGACGCGCGACATCAATCGTTCGGAGATGGTCTGGCCGAAGACATACCAATACGCCCATGGAAACCAAAGCCAGCGGAAGGACGCCGTGCCAAACACTGCCAGAAGGCATCCGAGCAGCGCACATCCCACGCCAACGCCGCGAACATTGTGGTGCTGAATAGCCGGCGGTCCAAAGGCAGATGCGGAGTAAATCGCCAGTCCTAAAAAGAGCAGCGTGAAGGCAGTCCACGAAGGGACGAACCGTCGTACCGCCAGTTTCTCGCGCTGCAAATAGACGAAGTAGCCAGAGATCAGTGGAATGAGAAGCGTGTGGCCCCAGTCCTGGACTTGGGTA
>CANJHD010000022.1 GCA_947474065.1 Planctomycetaceae bacterium | reverse complement strand
TCCTGCTTGACGGCCTCGTCTTGGCTGATGACTGACTTGTGCAGTTCTGCCTCGAGTTGCAGGAGACGTGAGCTTTCCGCCTTCTCCAAACGAGTGAGCGGCACGCCCGTCATCTTGCTGACGACTTCGGCGATGACATTCTCATCGACCACGGCATCGACCTCATTCATGCGGTCGCGCCAAGTCTGCTGCATGCGCTCCTTCTCCTTGCGGAGCTTCTCTGCCTGGTCGCGCAGCTCGGCTGCCTTCTCGTAGTCGGCATTCTTAACGGCGTCGTCCTTCTCAATGGACAGACGCTCGATGCGCGCTTCCATGTCGGCCAAATCTGGCGGCTTGGTCATGCTCTTGAGACGCAAGCGAGCACCGGACTCGTCGATCACATCGATCGACTTGTCGGGCTGCACACGGCCGGTGATGTACCGACCCGAGAGATCCACGGCAGCGCGGAGTGCGCCGTCGGTGATGCGAACCTTATGGTGCTTCTCGTAGCGCTCGCGCAGACCCTGGAGAATCAGGAAGGTCTGATCCGCGTTCGGCGGCTCGACCACGATGGACTGGAATCGACGCTCGAGCGCAGAGTCCTTCTCGATGTACTTGCGGTACTCGTCAAAGGTTGTTGCGCCGACGCACTGAATTTCACCGCGGGCTAGGGCGGGCTTGAGCACATTGGACGCATCAATCGCGCCTTCTGCTCCACCAGCACCAACGAGGGTGTGCAGTTCATCGATGAAGAGGATGATGTTCTTGGCGCGACGAACTTCGTTCATCACGGCCTTGATGCGCTCTTCAAACTGTCCGCGGTACTTCGTGCCGGCAACCATGCTGGCCAAGTCAAGCACCACGAGGCGCTTGTCGAACAAGAGATCGGGGACCTCTTGGGCCAAGATGCGTTGTGCAAGACCTTCAACGATGGCAGTCTTACCGACGCCAGCTTCGCCGAGAAGCACTGGGTTGTTCTTCGTGCGGCGGCTGAGGATCTGGATCAAACGCTCAATTTCATGCTCACGCCCGATGACCGGGTCAAGTTCGCCGCTCTTGGCGAGCTCGGTGAGATCGCGTCCGAACGAGTCGAGCGCGGGAGTCTTGCTCTTGCCGCGGCGAGCAGTAGTGCCGCCTTCGGTTGGGCCGGGCTCTTGCGCTTGTGGCTCAGACGGAGCCTGCGGGGACTCATCTCGCTCCTGGTCAGCACCAGCGCCGAGCAGGTTGAGGACTTCCTCGCGGACTTCTTCAAGCTTGAGACCAAGGTTCATCAAGACCTGCGCAGCAACACCATCGTGCTCGCGTAAGAGACCGAGCAGCAAATGCTCAGTGCCGACATAGTTGTGGTTGAGATTGCGCGCTTCTTCGATCGCGTACTCAATGACCTTCTTGGCACGCGGCGTTTGCGGCAACTTGCCCATGGTCACCATCTCGGGACCGCTCTTGACGAGCTTCTCCACTTCGAGGCGAACCTTGCGCAGATCGATATCGAGATTCTTAAGGACATTGGCGCCGACGCCTGAGCCCTCCTTCACCAGACCGAGCAGAATGTGCTCCGTACCGATGTACTCGTGGTTGAAGCGTTGGGCTTCCTGGTTTGCCAGGGCCATGACCTTGCGGGCGCGATCAGTGAGTCGTTCAAACATTTCCAGCCTCCTTCGTGGGATTGATCCGGTTCTCCGGACCATGCTTCGCTTCAACCGTACAAATTGTTCTCGGGCAATGCTAGGAATTGACCGTGTAGTTCGTGTAGATAAATGATGCAATTGGCTTGCCACGCCAGTTGCACCAATAGAGGCATCGGTTCACGACGGGCGAATGGTGAGCGATCCGTGTGATATTCGGGCAAATTCGGCGGATTTCAGCGTCAAATTTTCACTGTATTTCGAGCCAACATTGCCGTAAGACACGGCGCGTCATGGGGTTGTGCTAAAGGTCGGTTATTTCAGGGCACGCAGGCGCTACGCTTTGCCAGGATGTCTGCCTCCACGCATTGCTCGCGCCGACTCGCTGCCATGATGGCAGGTGCGATGTTGTGCACGATGGGTGGTCAGTTGGTGTTCGGTGCTCCGCCGGTCGCTCCACCAGTCGCTCCGCCGGCATCTGATGCACCCACTGCGCCGCCGTCATCTGGCACACTTGATCGCCCTATCGAAATTCGCGCGCGTCTCATCAGTGGTGCGGCGTTCGTTGGAAAGGTCAGTGCATGGTCCATGGATGGCATCAGCGGATCATTTGGAAATCATGCATGGACGGACCTGGTTGCTGCAGACATGCGCCGCGTTTACATGCAGTTGATGGACCGCAAGAACGCGGAGCAGTGGACTCACCTTGGTGAGTTGCTCACCAGTGCGCGTGATGGAACACAGTTCGCAGACGATGCGTTCGCGCAAGCCAAGCGATTAGGGGCAACACTAGCAATCATCGACAGCGCGCGTACGCGCGGCCAAGCCGCCGCGATTGCACGCAAGGAGCGCGAACGCATGGACGGCGAGCGCCGCCTGCAAGAGACCGCACTCCCCGATGACGCAACCGTAAAGCCATGGCCGGTGCTCACCGACGCCGAGCAAAGCAGCGCGATCGACGCGATGCGGCAACAGGCAATTGCAGCCATGACCGTCGCCGGAGTGAAGTACGAGTCCGTGGAGACGGACAACTTTCTGGTCTACGGTGATATTTCTCGCTTGGAATTGCAGCGTTGGTCGCGCGAACTCGACGGTCTGTACACGCGCGTCTGCGACATTCTTGTGGTGCCGAAGGGGGTCAAACTGTTCTGGGGCAAGGCGGTCGTGCTTGCCTTTGACAAGCAAGACACATTCCGCTTGGCGGAAGCGGCGATCTTCAATCACAAGGCCCCCGCGATGTTGCGCGGGGTGTGTCACATGAAGGGGCCGCAGGTGTTTATCTCTATCTATCGCGGCAACGACGAACTTGAATTTGCAAGCACCCTTGTCCACGAAACCACGCACGGCATCATCTATCGCTATGCGACACCGATTCAGATGCCCGACTGGGCGAACGAGGGATTCGCCGAATGGGTCGCTTGCGCGTGCGTGCCGCGTTCGAAGGTGGATGCTTCGCGACGCCCGCAAGGACTCTCGTTTTTTCGCCAGGGCGGTGATGCCACCAAGATCATGGCGCTCAGCGGTAAAGACGGCACCTGGCCGGGCGACAACGCCATCGGGTACTCAGTGGGGTACATATTGGTTGATTTCATGATTGCAACCCGCCATCAGAAGTTTGGCTCGTGGGTCAAGGCAATTAAGGGCGGGAAACCTTGGCAGAAAGCGCTAGCGGAAGACTTTGGGATGGCCGCTCCGGCGCTCGCGCAGGCGGCCGCGCAGTGGTACCGAACCAACGATGGCGCGCCTCGGCGCTGAGCGTGTTGTTGGTCTTCATCATGATTCATCATGCTGCGGCACAACGCGGTGCGGAGTAGGATTCGTCCCCTCACATGGCAACTACTCAGACCCGCAGCAAGACCCCCGTCAAGACCTCCGCCAAGTCCGCCGCGAAGCGCAAGAAGAAGCCCGCCGCCAAGGCAAAGGGTTGGCGCACGGCCCGCGCCAGCGACCGGCATGAGCTCTATGAACTTTCGGTTCAAGAGCCATCAGCGGAGATCGCGTTCATGGAGCGTGCGTTCCGCGAACGCTTCGGCCGCGTCCCGACTGTGTTGCGCGAAGACTTCTGCGGAACTGGCTTTGCAAGTTGCGCGTGGGTGCAGCATCGTCGAAACAATCGCGCGTATGGAATCGATTTGTGCTCAAAGACCATGGCGTGGGGCAAGGGTCGCCACGGCACCGCGCTCACTACCGACGAGTGCAAGCGCATGCAATGGATCAAGGGTGATGTCCGCAGTACGCCCACCGAGCCTGCGGATGTACTCGCAGCACTCAACTTCAGTTACTTCCTCTTCAAGACGCGCGCAGGATTGCTTGAGTATTTCCGCGCAGCGTTCAGCAATCTGAAGCAGGGCGGCTTGTTCGTTCTTGATGCGTACGGTGGATACGAGAGTTTCTCGGTCATCACCGAGTCGCGCAATCTTGATGGTTTCACATATTTGTGGGACACCGAGAAGTACAACCCGATCACCGGCGAAGTGCTGAACCATATTCACTTCAAGTTCCCTGACGGCACCGAGATTCGCAAGGCATTCACCTACGACTGGCGTCTGTGGACGTTGGCGGAGATCCAGGAAGCGCTGATTGAAGCCGGATTTGTGCGTCCGGCCGTTTACTGGGAAGGCACCGTCAAGAAGACCGGCGAGGGCGACGGCGTGTTCCGCCGCAAGACCGTTGGTGAGGCATGCGGCGGATGGATTGCATACATCGTCGCAGAGAAGCCAGCGGCTGGTCAGTCGAAGTCTGCAGCCAAGCGTCCCGCTCGTCGTTCGGCGCGCTGAATCATTCATAGAGGATCGAGTATCGCCATGCCAATCTCCACCAACAGCGAAGGCCTCGGTATTGCGTCGCTTGCGCCGCTGTTGGCTGAAGTGTCCAAGGCTTTCGAGCGGCAACTCGCCAGCGACTTGCCGCCAGTGAACACGCTGTGTCGGCACGTGGAGCGGTACCGCGGCAAGATGCTGCGCCCCACAATGGTGTTTCTCTGTGGTCAGGCATTTGGAAATGTCGGGGAGCGACATGTCATCATCGCTGCCACTTGCGAAATGATCCACATGGCCACGCTGGTGCATGACGATGTGCTGGACGAAGCCGAAGTGCGCCGCAAGGGCAACACCATCAATCATCTGCGCGGCAATGAAGTGGCCGTGATGCTGGGCGACTACCTGATTTCCAACGCATTTCACCTGTGCAGTCGGGCGGGCGATCCAGCGTTGAATCTTCGTCTTGGAGAAATCACGAACACGCTGTGCGAAGGTGAATTGGTGCAGCTCAGTCACCGCGATGACCTATCGCTTGATGAGCGCACCTACTTCGAAATTGTGCGTCGCAAGACGGCGGTTCTGATTGGCGCGTGCTGCGAATTGGGAGCGCGTCTCTCCGGAGCACCAGAAGAATCAGTCGCCGCGCTTGGTCGATTTGGCGAAGGTCTTGGCGTTGCGTTCCAGATTCAAGATGATCTGCTCGACCTTGAGGGTCGGGAAGATGTGGTCGGCAAGAGTTTGGGTCGCGACCTTGAGAAGGGCAAGCTAACGCTTCCCGTCATCATTCACCTCGCGCGTTGTGCAGGCGCAAGTCGTGAACGCACAATCGCTGCGATCCGGGCCCGCGATGGCGTTACGTTGATGGATGAACTCACGGCTGGCGGCGCGCTCGCTGACGCGCGGAGTCGTGCTGAGGCGATGGTTGCAGCCGCCCGTGCAGAACTAGCGAAGGTGCCAGCAGGTGCGCCGCGTGATGCGCTCGACGCCGCTGCGCTTGCGATCGTTCACCGAGACTTCTGACCAGCTGCTGCGCCTGCCCAACCTCGGCCGCCCTTGGCTACCGCCGCGGATGGTTTGGTGTTGGCGCGATTGGCAGCGATCAACTTGTCAATATCTTCTTCCTGCAGCGTCATGGGGTGGCCCTGCCAGCGAACGATTCCATCCGCCGAGAAGATCGCCATGTGCGGGATGCCGCGGATTGCGAAGAACTTTTCTTTAAGCGTTCCCGCGGGGTCGATGGCGAGCGGATACTTGAAGTCCGAAGGCTTGAGTTTCTGCTTCTTCATGCCGATGTTGAAGTCGGCTTCCTTCTCGTCACTGATTCCCACAAAGAGGATGTCTTGCCCATATTTCTGGGTCAATTCGTTGACATGCGGAATCGCGGCGCGGCATGGTCCGCACCATGTTGCCCAGAAGTCGATCGCTACCAACCGAGTTCCCGGATCGGGGTGCTGACCAAGCCACTTGGCAACAGTGAATCCGGGGATCTTCTTGCCGCGCATGTCGCCCGCGGACTTTGGATCGATAGGCGCCAAGAATTCCGGCCACTTCACATCGGCTGCTGGCTTTGCATCAGCGGCACCAGCTGCGCCCATGGCGTCTGGCTTCTCTTTCGCTTCAACGCTCTCGTCCACTTCTTCTGCAAGCAGTGCCGGCAACTTGGCCTTGAGTCCTGCATCGCTGAGTCCGACATAGCGAACCGCGCCAGTCTTGTCGATCACAATGTTCACGGGCTTCTTCCACACGCCGAGCGCATCGCACCAGTCTCCCGATGCATCGATGGCAACGAGGCACGGTGAATCTTTGGCGAGGATGTCATCGGCGCGGTCAGCTTGGTCTGGCGTATGCAACCCCAAGAGAACGACCCCTTCAGGAAGCGAGCGCTTCACCTTCTCGAGGGCAGCACGTGGGCTTGACTTCCCGCCGACGGACTGAATCACGGTGACCTTGTCGCGGAATGCCGCGCGGTCCATCGCATCGCCACCAACCCACTTGAGATCAGCGGTGGGCTTGGGGATCATCCAACCTTCATTCTCTTTGAGTGCAGCGCGGTCGGCCTTATCGAGCGGGGCGTAGAACTTCGCCTCAGCGGTCGGCACCGCAGATCCGTCAGCCTTGCCATCTCCGTCTGCGTCCTTCACTGGCGGCGCGCTCGGCGGAGCAGTGTTTCCCGTCCTTGGCTTGGACGGATATTGCGGTGCTGCCGTTGCGGTCGTGGTTGCAACGGAAATCGTCGTCAACATCACGAGCAGCGCGGTGGAGAGCGAAGCCTGAGTCATGACGCGAATCCTACCCCTGAACTCAGGAATTCCCCAACTCGCGGCGAATTGGCATCGACATGTTGTCGATGAGGCGCACGTTGCCAAGGCGCGCGGCGATCAGGGCGCGGGTTGGGGGCTCCCAAGTATCCACCGGAAGCAGGGTGGAGGCGTGGCGCACGACCGCGTAATCCACAGTCAGACCGTGTGCTTCAAGCGCGGTTCGCATGATGGTTTCCGCGCTGCGCGGGTCGACCGCGGTTGCGGCGGCGTGCAATGCGCGCACTAGTCCAAGCGCCTGATCGCGCTGCTCGGGCAGGAGATAGCGGTTGCGACTACTCATAGCCAAGCCATCATGCTCGCGCACAGTGGGAGCGGCTTCAACGATCAGCGAACCCCAGCGCCCGCGCGATGCCCCAACCATGTCTGTCAGGACGCGTAGTTGTTGGAAATCTTTCTCACCAAAGACTGCGAGCGCCGGTCGCGTCAGGTCAAACAGTCGAGCAACTACCTGGCAAACGCCACCAAAGTGACTGGGGCGGCTCGCGTCTTCAAGACCGGGTTGGCTTGCAACCTGTGGAAGCGGCCATTCTGTGGCTTCTGCGCGCGCAGCGTCAAGACCGAGCGGATAGACAGTCTCTGCAGTTGGAGCAAACACGGCGTCGGCGCCACATGCCTCTGCTAACTCCACATCGTGTGCAAATGTGCGGGGATACTTGGCGAAGTCCTCGCGCGGCGCAAACTGGGTTGGATTGACGAAAATCGTTGCTACTACTGGCATGCCTCGGTCGCACATGCGGCGAATGAGTGCGCCATGGCCGTCGTGAAGCGCGCCCATCGTTGGGACCAATGCGCAGCCAAAGTACGGCTGGAGCTGTTCTGGGGCATGGATGACCTGCATCTGGGGTTGCCACCATAGTGCCGGAACTTCCGACTTGTAAATCCGGAATAGATTTCCGAGAATTCAGAGACTTCTGCTCCGGAACTGCTTTTCAATTGGATCCGCCCTTCCTAGACTGTTGTTGCGACTGGATCTCAACTGCCACGGGCTTTTCTAGCACCGTGCTTCTCGTGATCCCTCGCTTCTTCACCATGGCACCCAAACTCCCCATTTATTTCGATCATGCCGCCACCACTCGTTGCGACCCGCGCGTCGTGGAGGCGATGCTTCCGTACTTCAGCGAAAAGTTTGGCAACTCTTCAAGCCGTAACCACAAGTTTGGCTGGGAGTCCGAGGACGGCGTCGAGCACGCACGCGAACAGGCCGCCGCGCTGATTGGCGCCAACCCGAAGGAAATCATCTTCACTTCCGGCGCCACTGAGAGCAACAACCTTGCCATCAAGGGCGCTGCCGAGATGTACGCGAAGGCGCCCGCGGGCCAGACCGGTCGCGGCCACATCATCTCTGCCGTCCACGAACACAAAGCAGTGCTCGACCCCTGCAAGCGCCTGCAGCGCGAGGGTTTCGATGTCACCTTCCTTGAGCCCGGTACTGACGGCGTGATCACAGCCGACATGGTTGCCGCTGCTCTTCGCCCGGACACGATCCTGGTCACCATCATGTGGGCCAACAATGAGATCGGCGTGATCAACGAGATCCCGCAGATCGGCAAGTTGTGCCACGATAAGGAAATCGTCTTCCACACCGACGCAACGCAGTGGGTCGGCAAGATGCCCACCGACGTGGAACGCGATCACATCGACCTCCTCAGTTGGAGTAGTCACAAGATCTATGGACCGAAGGGTGCGGGCGCTTTGTTCGTGCGACGCCGCAAGCCACGCATTCGTCTCGAGGCCATCATTGACGGCGGCGGTCACGAGCGCGGCATGCGTTCCGGCACGCTCAACGTCACTGGCATTGTCGGATTTGGCAAGGCGTGCGAGCTCTGCCAGCACGAGATGGAACACGAGCGCGAGCGCTTGGTGAAGTTCCGTCGCAAGCTAGAAACTGAGCTTTCCAAGCGTATTGAAGTCACTCAGGTGAATGGTCATCCTGAGAAGCGCCTTCCGCACCTGACCAACATTTCCTTCGGATTTGTTGAGGGCGAAAGCCTGATGATGGGCGTGAAAGACATCGCATGCAGTTCTGGCAGCGCGTGCACCAGCGCCAGCCTTGAGCCGAGCTATGTACTCAAGTCGCTCGGAGTTGGCGACGAACTCGCGCACTCATCATTGCGCCTTTCGCTGGGTCGTTGGACCACGGAAGAAGAAGTTGATTATGCAATCGAGCAAATTGTTGCCGCCGTTCAGCACTTGCGCTTGATGAGTCCGTTGTTCGACCTGCACAAGGAAGGCATCGACATTTCGAAGATTCAGTGGCAAGCGCACTAAGGCGCCGAGTCACTTCCCCCGCACGCACTTGACCGGCCTCAGCGCCGGAGACACAGGACAGAAATCATGGCTTACTCAGATAAAGTTGTCGACCATTTCCAGAACCCGCGCAATGTTGGCAGTTTCGGCACGAGCACCGATGTTGCCAAGCGCACCGATGTTGGCGTCGGCATCGTCGGTGCACCCGAGTGCGGTGATGTGATGCAGTTGCACATCAAGGTGAATGAGCAGGGCGTCATTGAAGACGCGAAGTTCAAGTGCTTTGGTTGCGGCAGCGCGATCGCTTCAAGCAGCTTGGCCACCGAATGGTTGAAGGGCAAGTCTGTTGACGAGGCGCTCACCATCAAGAACACGCAGATTGTGGAGGAGCTCAGCCTCCCGCCCGTGAAGATTCACTGCAGTGTGCTTGCCGAGGATTCCATCCGCGCAGCCATCGCTGACTACCGCAAGAAGAATGGCATTGTGGCTGACTCAGCCACGCATGCCGCTACCCACTAATCGTTTCAACGCACCCTACGGAAAGATTTCACTATGTCCGTCATCATTAGCGACTCAGCAGCCCGCGAAATCAGCAACATCATCCACCAGCAAGGTCTCGACGCCGACAAGATTCGTCTGCGCGTTGGCGTCAAGGGCGGTGGATGCAGTGGCTTCAGTTACATCCTCGATCTCACCGAAGTGCAGAAGGACTCCGACGAACTCTGGGAGTTCACCTACCGCACCGCTGAGGACGGCAAGAACGTCACCCGCGTCGAAGGTGGCGCTGGTGGAGCAACCACCGCCGTTGCCGAAGCCGGCACCTTCACGGTGCGCGTCGTCTGCGATCCGAAGAGCTTCCTGTATCTGAACGGCACCACGATCGACTTCAAGGACGAGATCATGGGTCGCGGATTCGTGTTCACGAATCCCAATGCCAGCACCACCTGTGGATGCGGCTCAAGCTTCAGCGCATAACTCTCGCTTTGCAGTCCGTTTGCTGAATGGACTGCCGCCAGAGAATTCGAATTGTCCGACCGCCCCGCATCCTCCTCAGGATGCGGGGCGGTTCGCTATCGTTCACGGATGCGCATTCGAGCCATCGTGAGTCATGCAGCCGTGCCGGTCGCCGTTGTACTGAGCGTCTTGGCAGTCACGGCATGTTCGCCAACAGGAGCGGGACACGCCGGTTCCGCCACTACGGCAAGTGTCGAGTCAGGGAAGGCCGCTGAGCCATCAGAACCTCCGGCCGCCATGCACAAGTCTGCTGCCGCATCGGTGTTGAAACCACCAGTGGCGCGCCAGGAAGCATTTGTCATTAAGAGCCCGTTCGGCGACCGAACCGACGAGTACTACTGGCTGCGCAATGACAACTCCGAGAAGAAGCCAGACGCCATCATGGCGTACCTCAACGCCGAGCAGGCGTACACCGAGGCAATGATGGCGCGGCTGGTGCCTTTGCAGGAAACACTCGTCAAGGAGATTCGCGGGCGCATCAAGGAAGATGACTCCACCGTCCCGGCGTTTGATCATGGGTACTGGTACTGGACGCGCTTTGACGCTGGTGCGGAGTATCCAATCTATATGCGTCGACGCGGGACGCCGGCTGCGCAAGATGAATCCGTGCAGCCAGAGCTGCTGCTTGATGTGCCCGCCATGGCGAAGGGCGAGGATTACTTTCGCGTGACGGAGATTTCCGCGAGCCCCGACGGAATGATCTTGGCGTGGAGTCAGGATGTCACTGGTCGCCGCATGCACACCATCCACTTCAAGGATCTGCGTACTGGGGCCATGCTTCCGGATCACATGGAAGGAACATTGGAATCGGTGGAGTGGTCAGCAGACGGCAAGTCCGTCTTCTACATTCGCCAGGACCCTGTGCTGCTGCAGAGCGGCCCCGTGTATCGCCATGTACTCGGAACACCCGTCGCGTCAGACACGCTTGTCTATGACGAACCCGACAAGACGCTCTTCACGGAAATCAGCACGAGTCGCAGCGATAAATACCTCTTGATCACCATGGAGGGTTACGACACTAACGAGTTGCGCGTGGTTCCCCTGGATCGTCCCGATGCTCCTGCAGCGGTTGTATTTCCGCGTCGGCCCGACGTCCGTAACTATGTGGATCATTGTGCCGGCAAGTGGCTCATTCGCACCAACGAAGGTGCGCGCAACTTTCGGCTTGCAGTGGCGCCCGAGTCTGCGCCCGATGTTCGTGCAGGATGGATCACCATTCTGCCGCAGCGAGCGGATGCCTCGGTGGATGATGCTGTCGCGTTCAATTCTGGAATCGCCGTACTCGAGCGCGTCGATGCAAATCCGCGTGTTCGCATCATGCCATGGTCGGGTGGCGATGGAACGGTTGTGCCTGCTGACGAGTCCGCATACGCCATGACATTCGGCGAGAACATGGATGCCGCGAATACTTCAGTGCGCATCGGTTACACATCGATGGTCACACCGCGCACCACGATTGACGTTGATCTTGCTACCGCGGCGCGCACCGTTCGAAAGGTGCAGCCCGTGATTGGCTACGAACGCGCCAAGTATGAAACTGCACGCGCGTGGGCGCCGAGCCGCGACGGCAAGCGCATTCCTGTCTCGCTTTCCTGGCGAAAGGATGCTTATGCCTGTGATGGCAAGCATGCCATGCGCATTGAGGGATACGGCGCATACGGGCTGCCGACTGACGCGGAGTTTGATTCCGCCGCGGTCAGTTTGATGGATCGCGGATTCTTGATTGCCGTTGCGCACATTCGCGGCGGCGCGGACATGGGTCAGGATTGGTACGAGGACGGGCGTTTGATGCACAAGAAGAATTCGTTCAACGACTTTGTGGACGCCACCGACTTTCTGCGCCATGACGGTTGGTGTGACGGACGCATCTTTGCAACGGGCGGATCTGCTGGTGGCCTGCTGATGGGGGCCGTTGCCAATCAGGCCGGTAGTCATTACAAAGGCATTGGGCTACATGTTCCCTTTGTTGATGCGCTCACCACCATGCTTGACGAGACTATTCCGCTCACCACAAATGAGTGGACGCAGTGGGGCAATCCCAAGGAATCGAAGGAAGCGTACGAGTACATCTTGTCCTACTCGCCGTACGACAACTTGGCAGCAAAGGATTACCCAGCCATGTTGGTGACAACCGGACTGTGGGACTCACAGGTGCAGTACTACGAGCCCGCCAAATTCGTGGCGCGCCTGCGTCGGCTGCGCACGGATTCGAATCCGTTCTTGTTGCATATCAATATGGAAGCTGGTCACGGCGGCAAGAGCGGACGCTTCGAGCGCCTGCAACAGGCTGCGCGCGAGCAGGCATTCTTCTTGGATTTAGCGGGGGTTGATCGCTAACGCGCGGGTTGCGGGTGACTGTATTTACTAGGCGTACTGGTTGAGCGTTTAGTTGGGCGTAGTAGGTGTTCGCCCTAACTGTTCGCCCTACGCACCCGCGCGCATGCTTGCGGCGATCGCATCTGGCTCGCGTCGCACGAATCCAGGGATTGAATCGCCTGTAATCGGGTGCGCAATATGCCAGCCCTGCGCGGCGTGCCAACTGTGCTCTGCAAGGAATGCCCACTGCGCAGCACTTTCTACTCCCTCGGCGACGCAATCGATATTGAGTTGGCGCGCGTGACGGAGCGCGGTGTCCACCATGGCGCGATCGTCCGCCGAGCCAGGAAGGCGCGCGATCACGGACTGGTCGATCTTGAGTTCGTCGATCGGAAATTGCCTCAGCACGGAGATGCCTGCAATTCCCGTTCCGAAATCGTCAACGGAAACTCGGACGCCGTTGATGCGGAGCGCTTCCAATTGCGGTCGGATCAGTTCGCCTTCTTGTACTAAGACGCCTTCTTGAATTTCAAGTGTGAGGAGGCGCCCCGGCAAAGCCGTTTCGCTCAATGCAAGGCGAACAGCATCTACGAGATCACCGCGTCGAAATTGGCTTGCGGCGATGTTCACGCTGACCGGAATATCCATTCCCACGAGCGACCACGCCGCGCATTGCCGACACGCTTCACGCAACGCCCATCCGCCGATTTCATCGAGTAGCCCCGCGTCCTCGGCGATAGCAAGCAGGCGCCTTGGTGCAATCGCTTCACCGGTGGTTGGAAGTTTCCAGCGAATCAGCGCTTCGGCGCCGACAGTGGCTCCGGTGGCGATGCTCACCTTTGGTTGGTAGACGAGTCGGAAGTTTCCATCTTCAAGCGCGTGCTGCAGCATGGTGGCCAGCTGCAGTTCGTTAAGCGCGCGTTTGGAGTCTGCGTTGGTATAGAAATTAATGCGCGGTTGCGGACCGCGGCGCGCGATCCGTAGCGCTTGTTTGCTGCGTGCCAGTATGAGTTCGATCGGCGGCAGCGCTTCATTCGGTTCAAGTTGCAGCACTCCCAAAGATGCGCGGATGCGCATATCGAGCGTGCCGATGCGTTCTGCCGGTTGGCCAGATCCACCGAGCGCTGCGAGCAGTATTTGTGGCTGTGGCGTGGAACCTGGCAGCAAGACGATCGCCTCACCTGGTCTTCCCGGAAAGAGAAATGCTTGTTCCGGAATGAGTGCGCGGATGCGCGCGCGCCAGAGTTCGTCGAGCACGCGCAGCGTTTCGCATCCTTCGATTGATGCGATTGCGCCTGCGTCTTCCAGCTCCAAAGTAGCAACCAGCACGGGGCGCGGCATGCCTGCTAGCGCGGACTCAATTGCAGCGTGCGTACCTGAACCAGTAATGGTGGTGGAAACTGCACCGGGGATTCGTCGTTCACGCGCACGGATGGCCTCAATGAGGACAACGGGGTCAACTGGACTCGGGAGCGCATCATCGGCGCCCGCAAGCAGTGCTGCGCGAACATCAGAAGCTCCGGTTGCCGAAGTTGGCAGGAGCGCGATGATCTCCATATGGCCGGAAGCCGCGGCTGCTCGGGCGGCAGAGCAGAATTCAGAAAGCGACATGTCTGCGCCGAACGCAGCGAGCACCGCGATCTCAGGATGCTCTTCAGTAACAAGTTTCAGGCCGCCCTCCGCATCGCTCGCTGAGCGCACCTCAAAGCGTGCCTTGCGGAGTGCCAGCGCGAGTCGGTCGCGCGTTGCGGGATCAGGCTCAAGAAGTAGTACGCGTGTCATCGACCGACGAGTCTAGCCTCACGCACGGTGGCGGCGGTCACCTCGACCAAGCCCAACGCGAGCATTCAATGCGTCGGGGCGGACATCCACTGGGAGATCACTGGCCACGCCATCCATGCTGCCGCGATCGGTAGGTACGTGGCAAGTACCCAGCGCACTGCCTTTCCTGTGACGCGGACATTGATGGTGGCTCCCGTCCAACTTCCAATCATGGCGGTCGGAATCAGGCATGCAGCGATGAAAAGTGCGTGAATCAGTGCGTTGTCAGGACTCGCAGTTGCGGAAACCGCGGTGCTGCTTTCGGCGGCGGCGGCAGCGGCGGTGATAGTGGCGCCATGGGCGTCAACCGGCGTGTTCCACAGCGTGATGGATTTCATGGCGGCTCCAACGATTGAAAGTGGAACCATGGTGCAGACGCTGGTGACCACCGCGCGTTTCATGGGAATTCTGGCCCACGCGCGCATCAGAGGTACGCCAACGACGCCGCCGCCGATACCAAGAAGTCCGCTCAGAAAGCCCATGATCGTTCCGATTCCTGCGCCGCGCGCGGGTGACAGCTCGCGTGCATCGTCGGGCGCGTGTTCGCTGCCCATTGCCAGTAGTCGAAACTCGCGCAGGGCGACTATCAATAGAAACGCGGCGAACATGACACGAAAGTTGCTTGCATCGATCACCGTGCTCGCGGCTACGCCAAGCAAGACGAAGAGGAGCGCCGCCGGCACGATGCGCCGCGCGAACGTCCATTCGATCTTTCCAGCCTTGAGGTAGCGGCGGTACGCGGTGGCGGCCACGGCAACATTGCAGAGCATGGCAGCGCACTGAAGTTGCTGCTTGTCAGGGCTGATGAAGATGGTGGCGAGCGGGATGATCCCGACGGAGCCGCCGATTCCTAACAGCCCGCCAATCATTCCGCCAAAGAGGCCGAATGCCATGTATTCGATGACGATCTGTGGATCCACTCGGAAAGAGTAACGGAGTTGCCAGAAATAGGGCGGTGTTTCCTAGTGCGGTTCCGCAGGGGCACGATGATCGCGTTCATGCTTGTGACCATTCCTAGTTTCGCCCTTCAGGGCATCGATGCGGTCCGCTGCGATGTGGAAGTCTCGCTGCAGGCTCGCGGTCTGCCGCGGATCACGCTTGTTGGGCTACCGGATCTTGCAGTCCGGGAGAGCATTGAGCGCGTCAAGAGTGCCATGTCTTCGTGCGGATTCGACCCGCCGCGGCATCGCACCACCATCAGTCTTGCGCCCGCGGATTTGCGCAAGCAGGGGCCGGCGTTCGATCTGCCGATCGCGGTGGCGCTCCTGATGGCCGCGCCGCAGGAGGAGGGAAGTTCCCGTGCGGCGAAGGTTCCATGCATGGAGGCGTGGATGCTGGCTGGCGAGTTGGGGCTCGACGGATCGTTACGAGCAGTGCGTGGGGCGGTTGGGATGGCGCTTCTTGCGCGCGCGCAGGGTCTTGAGGGAATCATTGTTCCTGCGGCGAACGCGCGTGAGGCAGCGATGGTGGAAGGGGTGGATGTGCGTGCTGCGGAGTCGTTGCCTGAAGTGGTGGCGTTCTTCCGCGGCACGCACACGCTGTTGCGTGCGGAGCCGATTGATGTACGCGCGGCGATAGCTGGTGCCGCGCTCGATGTGGACTTTCGCGATATTCGTGGTCAGGGTCCAGCGAAGCGAGCGTTGATGATTGCGGCTGCCGGTGGGCACAACGCGCTCCTGATTGGCCCGGCGGGCTGCGGCAAGACGATGATGGCGCGCGCGTTGCCGGGCATCATGCCGCCGCTGGAGCCGGAAGAGGCGTTGGAAGTGACGCGCATCTGGAGTGCCGCAGGTGTTGGCGTTCCGCGGTTGGTGACGGAGCGGCCATTTCGGGCGCCGCACCACACTGCAAGTACGGTGGCCTTAGTTGGCGGAGGCGCTGCGGGCGTGCCGCGCCCGGGTGAAGTGACGCTTGCACATCACGGGGTGTTGTTCATGGACGAGTTGCCAGAATTTGGGCGCAGCGCGCTCGAAGCGTTGCGCGAACCACTTGAGGACGGATTCATCACGGTGGCGCGCGCGCATGGAAGTGCCAGATTCCCAGCGCGCAGCATTCTGGTGGCTGCAATGAATCCAACCGCCCGCGGAAACCGCCGCGACGGCACGAAGGGCGCACGCGATCAGGAGCAATACATGGAGCGTCTAAGTGGTCCGATCGTCGACCGCATTGATTTGCACGTTGAAGTTCGCGCAGTTCCGTTCGAGCGCTTGGCATCTGCCCCAACGGGCGACGGCACCGCCGAACTCCGCGAGCGAGTAGTGGCGGCGCGATCAGTCCAGCGTGCGCGACAGGGCGCGGTACTCAACGCGCACTTGCGCGGCAAGGCGCTCGACACGGGCGCCGCGCTCGACATTGCGGGCCGAGCGCTCTTAGGAGAAGCGATCGAGCAACTTGGACTAAGCGCACGCGCATACGACAAGGTGCGCCGCATGTCCAGAACCATCGCCGACCTCGAAGGAGCGGAGCGCATCACTGCGGTACACGTTGCAGAGGCTGTCCAGTACCGAATTCTCGACCGCTACACGGGCTAAATGGGCACCGTTCATCCCTGTCCCTATGTTGCAGTCACCCACAGAACGCCGTTTTGAAAAAAGCCTCCCCTGGCCGCACTCGCCGGAGAGGACAGGGCCGCGCTCAATACAAACACGGGCGCTGATGCCGATGCACCAGCGCCCGTGATCATGTCACATGTGATTGCGAAACCCGTCAGCGCCGACCGCCGCCGCCACGCGAGCCACCGCGTGAGCCGCCGCTTGCACCGCGGTACTGCGCTTGGTGGAAACCAGACGAGCCACGATTGCCTGCGCCGCCCTGGCGTGGGTAGCCACCCATGCCCGTTGCTTCGCCGCCACCGCCCGCGCGCCCGTATCCGCCCATTCCGGTCTCACCCCTGCCGGTAGCGCCGCCAGCCATGCCGGTTGCATTCCGGCCGCCATCGGCCCGACCCCAGCCGCCTGCGCCACCTGCTCCGCCAACGCCGCGGCCCGCGCCGCCAACACCGCGACCCGCGTCGCCAACACCGCCGACGCCACCAACACCGCGGCCAACGCCGCCAACGCCACCGATTCCGCCAACGCCACGGCCAATACCGCCAACGCCGCCGATTCCGCCGATGCCGCCCATGCGACCATTCATACCCCAGTTGCGATTCCATCGGCCCCAGTCGTTGTAACCGTAGCCGTATCCGTAGCCACCGTAGCCGTAGCCGTACGCCGCGCCCCAGTAGGGGCTCCAGCCGTAGCCGCCGTAGCCGTTGTCATAGACGCTCGGATAGACATCCGGGTAGTCGTCGATGTAGTCGTTACTTGACGGCGGCGCGTAGGTCCCGTCATCGGGTGAGTATTCAGCCTGATTGCCGTAGGTGTTCGGATAAGCCGGTGCGAGGTACGACTCCACATTCGCTGCTGCTGCAGCATCAGGACCAACCGTTGGCGGGTTCGTGCCGTTGTAGTCGTAACCCGTTCCGTAGACCGGCGTGCCAGCCTGCATGTAGGTGCCCATGTAGCCGCTCGTGGCGCCGAAGGTCACTGAGTCGCTGGTGCTTCCGTACACCTCAACATAGGTGCACGCGTAGATCGGGCACGATGGTGGGATGGAATAGATCTGCTCCGGAACGGAATCGCAGACAGACCACGGACCGGACTGGTTGGTGCCCATGAACCACGCGCCATTATCACAGCAGTACAGCGTGCCGTTGATGTTCACGACTGGTTGCGATGCGTTGGTTGCGTAACTGAGCGGGGTGCCATCAATCGGAAGGAAATTGGCAGTGCCGCGGAACTTCACGTCGCACTGCGCCTTGCGCTCAACCGTGAGCGGGCGCACGAGGTTGCTGTTGACACTCGCGGCCTTTGCCTCGGTGGTGCCAGCAACACTGGCGCGCACGCCAACCATTCGACCAGTTGCGGGAAGCTTTGCGAATGCGGCAGGAACCTTCGCTGCATCAACAAATGTCCACGGGCCATTCAGGCTTGCGGCGGAGAACCAGCGTCCCGCGCCCAAGACCCACCACTGTCCCGCGCTACGCAGAACGGTGTCAGCCGTGTTGGTGACGGACTCAACGCCTTCGCATGCGGTAGCCATTTGTGGCTTGCCGGAGATGGAAACGAGGACGGTCGGAACAGTCGCGATGATCACGTTCGGCGGTGGCCCAGCTCGGCGCGCTACTGGATTTGCTGCGGTCGCCTTCTTAACGGCGTCCGGCAGGTTGGGTGCCTTACCAATGGCGGAAATCACATCTTGCGGCGGCATGTCGGTTGCAGCGGTGAATGGTCCGTTGATCGATGCCGCGCTCACCCATTGCGAGCCACCAACGCGCGTGTACCACGCGTTCTCTGGGGACTTGAGCAGGATGCACGGGGTGTTCACCACGCGCTGCCAACCACTACTTCCGCATCCGCCGAACTGCGGCTTGCCGTTCACAGAAATCAGCACAGCGGCGCTTTCAACCACCTTGATCACCGGTACGGCATTGGAGAGTCCTGAGACATCGCGCGATGCGTCGATGGCAATGCCCTCAACGATCGTGGAGAGCGTCGCATCGAAGCCGATGCCGTCGAGCAGTTTCGTGAACTCAGCCTTCGTTGCATCGCCACTACCGTCGGCGATGTCGCAGCGGGTGATCGTGAACTCGTTGAGCTCAACGATGCCAGGGCTGTCGGACGTGGCGATGTTGGCAGTCATTTCCAGCGTGCCGTTTGCCGGAGCAGCGGTGCCGCGCTTCACCGTAATGATGGCGCGCATGGTGACGGTGGCTCCGGAGATCGCGGTGTACGCCGGCTCGTTGACTGTGAATGTGGCGCCGTTCTCAGTGACGGCCTGTGGCCACTCCGAGGGAACAGCGGCAGATTGTCCGGCAGGTGCTTGTTGCGCCTGCGGAGCCTGCATTGCGAGCGAGGGCGCGCTGAACAGCGATGCGCTGACAAGTAGTAGGGATCCGGTGAGGGTCATCATTGGTTGGTGTTGCATTCTTTGTAAATAGTTACTCGTTGCAGTCCACAGCAGTCGCGATGGGTAGGGCAGTCTACCGTGGCAAATCAGTTCAATTCGCCCACACTTGGCCACCCGCGCTTAGTCAGAAATCGGTTTCGAACGCGGCCACGGCTGGCCGGGACTTGGCGGTCCGCAGAGGATCGGCGCTACTTGTCCCTTCAGGAAGCGCACGATCAGCGCCGGTGCTTCGCGCGGGTATTGGTGGCCGCCGTCAGTGATCATCGCCACCATCGGCGTGCCGAATTTCGACGCATAGAACGTGCAATCTTTCGCCCATGGCGTCCCCGACTCCGCGCATCCGTTCACGACGCGGACCGCGGCCATCACGCGTTCTTGATTGATGAACGGAACGAGCGTGTCTGCACGACCAGCCACATGCATGCAGGGAAGCGGGTCGAGGGAGCGCACGGACAATGTTCCGCCCGCTACCGGCGCAACTGCCGCCAACATCTCCGCGCGCGCAAGCCAGAGCGCATAGGTGAATCCGCCGCCGTTGGAGTGACCAGTGACATAGATACGCCTGTCGTCCACCCAGCCGCTGGCGCGCAGGCTCGCCATGATCTGGTCTACAAGTTTTAGATCGCGATCATCATTCTCGCCCGGTCGGTTCTGCCAACCCGCGCGCACGCCAGCGGGATCAACCCGTGCGCTCTTCGTTGCAAGCCCCTGTGGATAGACCACCACGGCCTCGGGCCATTCGGTTTGAAAGTGCATCGACCGTTCCACTGATTGCGCGCGTCCGCCGTGACCATGGAATGCCAAGATCACAGGGCAGGGGTGCGGCGCACCAGTTGGAAAGTGAACGATCGCCTCGCGCTCGATGCCTTCAATCTGCCAGACGCGGCGCGTGCCGTCCGCATCTGCAGCGGAGTTCGCGCAGAGCGCAATCGTCAGGAAAATGGGGACAGTGGTGAACGGCACCTATTTAGAGACCGGGGGCGAAGCCTCGGCGCATTGTGTTTTCGCAGCACGCTCGTGGCTCGACAAATTGCAGCAGGTAATCGCGACCGCCAGCCTTGCTGCCGACGCCGGACATGCCGAATCCACCGAACGGTTGACGCCCAACCAATGCCCCCGTGATGCCGCGGTTGACGTACAGATTGCCAACGCGGAACTCGCGCTTGGCGCGTTCAAGGTGCGCCGGCTTACGCGTGTAAATACCACCAGTGAGTTTGTATGCCGGTGCATTTGCAATGCGGAGCGCTTCGTCGAAGTCCTTCGCTCGAATCACCGCGAGTACTGGTCCGAAGATCTCTTCAGTCGCAACGCGCGCATCAGCACGCACGCCACTGATGATGGTTGGACCGACGAATGGCATGCCAACTTTCGCCTCGAGTCCCGCAGGGATCGGAAGCGTGAGATGAACCTTGCCCTCTTGTGCGCCGAGCTCAATGTAGGAGCGAATCTTCGCCGCAGCTTCAGCATCGATCACCGGACCAACATCGGTTCCCGGTTCGCGCGGATCGCCAACGACCAGTGCTCGCGTCGCTTCCACCAATCGGTGCACGAACACATCGTGCGCGCTATCGAGCACGATGACGCGGCTGCATGCCGAGCACTTCTGGCCTTGAAAGCCGAATGCACTCTGCCGAACGCCAAGAACAGCTTCGTCCAGATCTGCGCTTTCATCAATGATGAGGGCGTTTTTCCCGCCCATTTCGCAGATCACCTTCTTCACGAACTCTTGATTGGCGCTGGTTTCACCTGCGGCCTTGATGATGTCAAGTCCAACAGCCTTGCTGCCAGTGAACGCAATCAGCGCGGTGCGCGGATTGCGAACCAGTGCAGCGCCGACCGTTTCTCCTGGACCTGGCACAAAGTGCAGCACCTCACGCGGAACACCAGCCTGCCACAAGATGTCGCACATGATCTTGGCGATCGCCGGCGTTTGCTCGGCGGGCTTCACCACCGCGCAGTTTCCGGTGACGAGCGCTGCAACTGTCATCCCTGCGCAAATCGCCAGCGGGAAATTCCATGGGCTGATGATCGCCGCAACGCCGCGCGGCTGGTACCACTGCTCATCAAGCTCGCCGATGAAATTTCCAAGGCGTGCGCGCGCAAAGAGCGCGGTTGATTCGCGCGCGTAGTACTCGCAGAAATCAATCGCTTCGCAAACATCGGCATCAGCTTCACGCCACGTCTTGCCGCTCTCGCGGATCAAGATCGCCGAGAGTTCGTCGCGGCGCGCGCGCATGAGTGATGCGGCGCGAACGATCGCAGCGGAGCGATCGGCATGCGGCGTATCGCGCCAGCGCGGGAATGCCGCATCAGCGTTGGCAATGGCGCGATCGGCATCTGCAACGACAGAGTCATTGCGCACCACGGGAACCGAGACGGCAGCAACCGCCGCCGCGAAACTTTTACGCACGGAAGCGACTGAAAAGTTGCGCATCGGCTCAGTGAAGAACGGACGTCCGTCGCCCACTCCCGGCACGGCCACAGAGAGCGCATGGCGCTCGGGCGCATTCTGGATGCGGTCGATCCCTGGGTCGGAATCGTGTTCGCGGAATGGACTTGCTACCAGCGTCGCGACATCGGCGTTGTCAAGGAACCCAGCCTTGAGCCAACTTTCGTTTGAGGTGTTCTCCAAGAGGCGGCGAACCAAGTACGCCATTCCTGGAATCATCTCGCCCACCGGTACGTACTCGCGCACGCGCAAGCCCATCGCCATGGCGGCAGCCTTCAGCGGGTCGCCCATGCCGTGCAGCATCTGCAACTCAATCGACGACTTCGGCATTCCACATTTTTCAAGCGTTGCGAGCGCCGCTGCAATCGATCGCGCATTGTGCGAACCGAGCGCCAGTTTCACGCCGCCCTCGCCGCGCTTGCGCGGGGTGTTCTCGATGAAGTACTGCGCCACGCGTTCAAAGCACGCATCGGTGTCGCACTTGCGACTCCACACCGGAACCGGCCATCCCTGCTGCTCAGCGTGAATGGTTTCGTAATCCCAGTACGCGCCTTTCACAAGCCGCACAGTCACGATTCGCCCGGTGCGCTTGGCCCAGTCGACAACGCTGCGCGCATCATCAGGCGCACTGCGCAGGTACGCCTGCATTGCAAGTCCGGCTTCAAAGTCAACGGCCTCGCAGCAGCGCTTGAAGAGCTCAATCGTTAGGTCTTTGAGCGCAAACTGCTCCATGTCAAAGTTGACGAGCACACCATGCTTCTTGGCGCTTTCCAAGATCGGCATGATCTCCGCCATCAGCGTGCGGATCGAACCTTCGGTGTCGATCGGGTCAACGCGGGCGCTCAGGGAACTGATCTTGATGCTGACGTTGGTACGTGGAACGGGTCCAAGATGGTCAGATTCCAGCACCGGCTTCGCTGGCCACGCTGCGACGCGCTTGGGCAGGTTCTCAACAAGGTCAAGGTATTTCTGTCGGTAGAGACGCGCCTCTTCATCGCTAACGCATGCCTCGCCAAGGAGGTCGACGCTGAAGCACATCCCGTTCTTCCACATCTTCTCGAGCGCAGGGAGCGCGCTCGCTGCATCAGTGCCAGCAATGAACTTTGACGCCATGCCTTCAATCTGGCTCGACATCGTCTTGGCCATCAGACCCTTCGCCAGTCCGCCGGCCGCCATTCCGAGATCGAATCCCGGTGGGGCCTTCACGCCTGGCTGCGAGAGGTAATCCGAGAGGTGCTCGTAGATGGCATCGTTGGTGCGAAGCGTTGGGAAGCAGTCAACGAAGCGGAACAGTTGGACGCGAAAGGCTTCGTCCTGCATGGCCCAGTCCATCAGCTTGTCTTTGAAGACCGAGAGACTTCCCGCAAAGACACCCGCGCCGGCATTGCGTGCGGCGGCGAGGTACTCAGCGCCAATCTCTTTGACTCGCTTCTCAAAGTCCGGATCGCGCGGTGCGGCGCGTCCTGCCGACGAAGCGGCAGTGACGGAGGTGCGGACGGGAGCGGGCTTCTTACGCGTGAAAAACGCCATGCGCTGAGTATAGGTCGGCGCAGAGCAGTTGTTGGTCTGCTTCTGCCGCTAGCGCGATTGATCTGAGCGGAAACGTGTTTCAGCGACGCGCGGGTGCGCGTACATCGGAGATGGCATGCTGGTAGACGCCAACGCATTTCTTGGCGGCACCGTCCCAGGTGATGCCGCGGACCTCGTCAAATCCGTGGTCGGTCAGTGTGCGCTGCAGCGGTGGATGGCGCAGAACGGCAATGATCTTGTTGGCCATGTCTTCCACATCCCAGAAGTCAACTTTGAGCGCGTTGACCAGCACCTCGCTGACGCCCGATTGGCGGCTGATCAGAACCGGCACTCGATGACCAAGCGCTTCAAGTGGCGCAATGCCGAACGGCTCGCTCACGCTCGGCATGACATAGAGGTCGGCCATATTGAATACGCGTGGAATGTCCTTGCCGCGCAGGAAGCCGGTGAAGAGCACCTTGTGCCCAATGCCCAACTCAGCTGCAAGTTGGATCATCGATTGCGCCTGGTCGCCCGATCCAGCCACTACGAATTTCACATCATCCATCTTTTCCAAGACTCGCTTCGCAGCGTGCACGAAGTACTCGGGCCCCTTCTGCATAGTGATGCGACCGAAGTACAGCACGATCTTGTCGCGGCGACCAATGGTGCTGATGCCCACGGCTTTCGGGTCAAGATCCACGCCGTTGTAGACCACTTCGCACTTCGCTGGGTTCACGCCGTAGCGGTTCGCGCAGATGTTCTTGGTGAGCATGCTCACAGTGATGACGCGCACTGCGGCATGCATTCCGCGTCGTTCGATGTTGTAGACCGCTTGGTTGACGTGCTCGCCGGAACGATCGAATTCCGTTGAGTGGACATGCACAACGAGCGGCTTGCCAGTGACTCGTGCCAAGGCAATACCGGCTGGATAAGTGAGCCAGTCATGTGCGTGGATCACATCAAAGTCGCGCTCGCGGCACGATTCAACAGCAAAGCGCGCGTACGCCTCGCTCTGCGCAAGAAGATCGCCTGAGTAGTCCGGCGTACCGGTGCCGCCCTTCAGTGCCAGTGCGGCGCCGCGACCGTTTGATTCTGGCACTGCGGCGCGAACGGCACGCATCATTTCCACCATCTCTGCGACAGCGGTTGGATCATCGGTGCCGAATCGCTCCCACGCTTCAAGCATGGTGAGTACTTCTTGGCGTGCGTTGTCATCAAGATCCGCAAAGAGATCGGCGCCGAGTTCCTGCGGTACTGTTTCGCTACTGAGTGCGCCGGGTCGGAGTAGTCGTTCTGGCGCAGCGCTCGCAAGCGCAATTCGTTCGAGCGCAACCTGCGCGCCGACTGATGTGTATGCGCCACTCGCCAGAAATGGCGCAGCGATCATGCGAATGCTCTTGCCGAGCGCGCTATCAGTCATTGCGCGCACGCTCCGTGAAGCGTGTGAGGAAAGGCCTGGTGCTGTTCCGGATCCAGCGGCTATCCCTGAAGCCCCGCGCCCCGCGTCACCGAGCGCCGCAGCAATCAATCCAGCCGCAGCGGCGACAGAATTCACATCGTGCATCGATGCCGCGCGTCGCGCAGCAATGCCGCGATCGGTGGCTCGTCGATCACTTGATGTGCCCGTGGCTGAGCCGTCTGACGAACGTGTGGCGATAGTTGGCGCATCCGCGCCGTGGCCGGGAACTACCAGATCAACGTGCGATGCTTCGCCCCCGCGCACACCCTTTGGTAGCACGAATGTCACATCGACATCCATGGCGGCAAGCGCCTTGGTCAGTCCATGGCACGCCGTACCAAGACCGCCAGTGATGAAGGGGGGAAATTCCCATCCCAGCATGACTACCTTTGGCCGACGTGCAGTCATGCGCCGGCGTTCTCCTGCATATCACCGAGCTGTGAGAATGCGGCTTCAAATGCCAAGAGGTAGGTGGCAACGCCAGCGGTTTCGTCAGCGATGCCCTCAAGCGGCACGCGACTGCGGAACACGTAGACCTTTGCGTCGTCGCGGTAATGCTTTACTTGCGGGCAGCGATTTGGGAAGTCCAAGTTGACGAGTTCGTCGTCGACCAATTCTTCCGCAGTGTCGCGGCCTTCCAGCATGTCGCCTTCGATTGATTCACTGAGCCAGCGGTCGGGCGTCTCGAGGGCAATGGACCAGTGTCCATCAGCTTTGTCAATCACGTACCACGCCTCGGCGGAGGCGTCCTTGGCTCGGCAGCGAACGGTTTGTCCGGCGATGCTTGCGTCTTTGAAACGACCACTATCGATCGCCTGCTGTACCAGTGTTTGCAATTCGTTGCTCATAAGTGCTTTCTCCCGAAGGCGGCGTAGGATACTTGATCCATGAGCGCCTCCTCTGAGCATGAATCCGCAAAAACTCAGGGCGATGTCTGGACATCGCGACGGCTTATTCGATGGATCGACAGCCATCTGACGGCGAAGGGCATTGACTCGCCGCGGGTATGCGCGGAGATGCTCGTTGGCCACGTTGTGGGCGCCGAGCGCATGAAGTTGTATATGGAGGCCGATCGTCCGGCATCCGCGACGGAGCTGGAGCGATTGCGCGCGCTGGTTGTGCGAGCCTCGCGGCATGAGCCTGTGCAATATCTGGTGGGCGAAGCGTGGTTCTGGTCAAAGCGATTTGCTGTTGGACCCGCGACACTCATTCCGCGACCGGCAACGGAGCACCTCGTTGAGGAAGCAGTTGCGAGCGCGCGAGCGGCCGCTGCGGCAGGAGCCAGACCGATTCGCGTCTTAGAGATCGGCACCGGAACAGGTTGCATTTCAACGTGCGTTGCCGCAGCACTGCGTGGGCAGCGGCGCGGAACCGAGCCAACGGATACGCCCGTTGTTCCGATTGATATTCAAATCATCGCAACCGACATCGTTCCTGGTGCGATTGAATTGGCGCGTTTGAATGCTACTGCGCATGGCGCGAGTGAAGCCATTGAACTGCGGCTGGGTTCTATCTACGAGCCATTGACGCCGCAAGAGCAGGGAACATTCCACGTATTGATTTCCAATCCGCCCTACGTGCGCGATGACGAATGGCAGGAAATGGCGGCAAATGTTCGCGAACACGAGCCGCGCAGTGCCTTGGCGGGCGGCACTGCGGGGATGGATGTCTTGGCGCCGTTGATTGCCAACGCTCACACTTGGCTCGCGCCAGCGGGGCGGCTTGTTGTTGAGATTGGCCACCGCCAGCATGATGATGTACTTGCCGCCGCGCGCTTGAACCCACAGTTGATAGACGCAGAAATCCGAAAGGATTTCGAGGGTTTCTGGCGAATGCTTGTGGCAACGCGCAGGTGATTGAATTTAAGCCGAGGGGATGGAATTCAGGCCGAGGGAGTACTTCGCGTGAGTGGTCGCTCGCCGCGCCACTCTGCGACTGCTTTGCGTACTTCATCCACCAACTGCTGCGCTTGGAACGGCTTGAAGAGGAAGCAGTGCAATCCTTCTTGTGTGGATCGCACGATGGAGTGATTGGGGTCGTATCCGAATCCAGTCATCAAGATGACCTGAGTGCGCGGGCACGCTTCTTTGGCGATGCGGAAGACCTCATAGCCGTTGCGTTCGGGCATACGAACATCGCTGATGACCACGTCGTATGGCTTGCCTTCAGCAGCGGCGCGGGCGATTGCCTCGCAGCCTTCGTTGCTTGATGAGAACCGATCAACGGCTCCGCCAACTTCTGCAAGCACGTTGGCAACAACATCACGCACTGGTTCTTCGTCATCAAGGACAGCAAGGCGTCGCCCGGAAATGTCTGGATCTACGCCCTTGCTGCGATCAAGTCGGTCGACGCCGAGCACCACTTGCGGTCCGCCGGTAGCTCCGCGCACGCGATTTTCAACGCTCGCAATAGCGCGCTCGAGTTCGGCAATCGCGGTGGCAGGGACATCGGGATCTCGTTTCAGGTGCTCGACAGCACCGCGAATGGCAGTGATCGGCGCGGCGATTTCGTCGCGCAAGGCGCCGCTGACGCGCTGATTAGTGGTGTAACGCTCAACCACCAGCATGTCCAAGATGTTCAGCGCCATGGCGATGTAGCGGCCAAACAACTCAAGGCACAGTAGATCTTCGTCATCAAATCGCGCGGGCTGCTTGCTCTCTACATTGATGACGCCAACCACTTTGTCATGCAGCAGTAGCGGTGCAGTGATGCTCGATCGTCCGCCATCAAGACCCGGGATGTACAGCCGGTCCGACTCGGAATCAATGCATAAGTACGGCTCGCCGCACGCGGCCACGTGACCAGAGATTCCGTTGCCTTCGGGGCTTGAATGCAGGAATCGCCCAGGCGGTAGCGGAGGAATGCCGCGGCTCGTTACAAGTTCCAATCGCTGGGTTGCGTTGTCGAGAAGCCGCACTTCAAACTCTTTCACAGCGAAGAGCCGTTGCAGCGCAGTCACGATCTTTCCTTCGATCAACCCGAGTCGCTCTCCGACATTCAAGGGATTGATGATCTTTGCGTCGAGTGCCAAGAGGTCGGCGCCGGCGGCATCGATTTGATCGACGCGGTCAAGGACGCGCTGCTTCGCCGTAACGTTGTGTAGCACTCCAACCGTGCGCGTGAATGGTCCCTTGCGATCCTGGTGGCCGTCGAGCGGGGTGATCGCGACTTCCCAGAAACTATCGCCCGCCCTGAAGCTGCGCAGGTGCGTCCGTCGACCAGTTCCGTCAGTGGAAATTTCCGAAAGCAAATCGCGGCAGCAATCACAGAAACGGCGAAGCGTCTCCGCGGTCAGGGCTTCAAGCCGGTGATTCATCCACAGAATCTCCCCGGCGCGGTCAACTACGCCGATTCCGTCGCCGATCTCCTCGAGGAGAAGGACGGGGTCGCTTCCATGTAGGTCGTTTCCAGTTTGCGGTGACATCGCGCGTTCCGTGTCCGTTCGGGGTGATACAGGGGCAGTGTAACCCGATTACATGGTTAGAATTCGGAAATACCTTCGGCTTGGTTCCATTCAAGCCGCCAGCCTTCCACGCAATGATTGAGACGCACGGCATCGTCAAGCGGTTTGGGCGCGTGATCGCAGTCGATCATGTGACATTCTCCGTTCCCGCAGGTGCGGTGTGTGGCTTCCTTGGCCCGAACGGCGCCGGCAAGACCACCACTATTCGGATGATCGTGGGCGCGATGGCTCCCGATGCGGGCGAGGTGTCCGTGGCGGGGCTGCGCATGGAAGCAGGAGCATCCGCGGCGCGCCGTGTGGTGGGATACCTACCGGAGGAAAGTCCGATTGAGCCGGACCTCACGGTGAATGAGTTTGTTGGATTTCGGGCGGAGCTCTACGGCGTCCCGCGCCGGTTGCGTGCTGATGCAGTGGCACGAGCGTTGGCGCGGTGCAATGTGACCGATGTTCGCAACCGTCTGTGCGGGCAACTTTCCAAGGGGTACCGTCAGCGCGTTGGTCTTGCGGCGGCAATCGCGCATGAGCCGCGCGTCTTAGTACTTGATGAACCAACCTCGGGGCTCGATCCGAGCCAGGTGATCGATTTCCGTGCGCTGCTACGAGACTTGCGCGCCGAGACCACCATCTTGCTCTCGAGCCATGTGCTTGCCGAGGTGGAAGCAAGCTGCGATCGCGCGGTGCTGATTGACAGTGGCCGAGTTGTAGCTGCAGGCACGATGGCAGAATTACGAACGCTCGGCGCTGCGAGCGAGCGGCTCGTGATTGAATGCATGGTGGACGCAACCGCCGTCTTGCGCGCGGTGCGCGGAGTGCGTGCAGTGCGATGCGTGCAACTTGCAGACGGCTGGTATGCCTGTGAAATCGACGCTGCCGACGGGGTGGACGCCATTGCGCTCGCCGCTGAAACAGGGCGCGTGTTGGTCGTAGCAGGGAATGCGGTGCGCCGACTCGAACGATCAGCAATACCACTCGAAGCAATCTTCCATCGCATACTTTCGGGCGCGACATCGGGCGCAACATCAGGTGCGAAGCCATGACGATTATCCGCAGCGCCATCGCCGTTGCTCGCCGTGAATGGCGTATGCAACTTGGATCCGCACTCGGCTGGAGCGTGATGGCAGCATTCGCAGCGCTCGCTGGCACAGTATTTGCAGTGGCGGTGTTCCGAAGCGGCGCGCCGGCAACACTGCGCGGAACATTCATCGCGCTCGGCTGGGCAGTTCTGTTGGTGGCACCTGCTATATCCATGCGCTCGGTGGTGGAAGAACGCCGCAACGGAACGTGGTCATCACTCGCGGCGTCGCCCGTTGGATTCGCCGCGATCATTGGCGGAAAGTTTGCTGCGCTCTTGGTGCTCTTGGCAGTGACAATTATGTTGCCTGTTGTTGCGCAGCTTGCAGCGCTCGAATGGTTCGCGCGGCCGGATTATCTGGAAGCGGCGACCGGTGTGGCGGGATTGCTTCTTGCGGGTAGCGCGTACTTGGCCACTGGCATTCTTATGTCGGCACTGGTTGGCAATCAAGTAGCGGCATATCTCTTGACGGTGTTTCTGTGGTTGACATGGATTGCCATCGCTCGGAGCGCGCCTGCGCTGCTCTCAGGAAGCGCGGCGTATGTGGGATTTGCGCTTGACCCGTTGCGTCGCCTTGATGACTTCCTTCTTGGCTTGATGGACACGGGAAACGTTGTGTATTTCGCAGCCATTTCTCTGTGGTTCCTGTGTGCAGCGACGGCCGCCACGGCGCGCGCGTCGTTGCCAGGAAGCATTGCAGGGCGCGGTCGGATCACTCTTGGTCTTGCATGCGCTGCCGTTATTGCAGCGGCCGCAGTCGGAATGGCGGATGCGCCGCGTCTGCGCATGGCTGCTGATATGACCAAGTCGCGCGCCTATACGTTGTCTGATGAGACGCGCGGAATGCTTGGTGGGCTCACGGGTGATTGGCAAATTTCCGTGATACTCAGTTCGCCTGATGCCGGCGTTGCCCGCCAAGTGGATGAGGTACTCGCGCGAATTGCTGAGTGCCCGAGCAAAGATGGGCGCATTCGTGCAACTCGCATTGATCCAACGAATCCGGCAGACGCAGCGCGCTATGAATCAGCATTGGAGAGCGTGCAGACCCGCGATGCGGCCGCCCTCGTTCAGCATGCCGAAGCGATCCGCGCTGGTCGCGCCGCGTTCGATCGATTGACGCGCATTGCCGCCGTGCAGGCTCCGCTCTTGGAAGATCTTGTGACGGCATTGCCAGCGCAAGATCCAGCGCGCGCGGAACTTGATGCATTGCGTGGCGGATTCGTGCAGCTCGTGACACAGAAGCGCGCCTTCGACCGTTCGATTGACCAGTTGCGCAGTGCCTCCGACGCGCGGCCGTTTCCTGATGAAGCGCGCGCCGCCGCTGCGATTGCCGCAAATCTCAAGCACTGGAGCGAAGAATTGGCGGCCGCCGCGCGCGCGCTCGCAGAACGCGCCGCGCAACATGTTGATTCCGCAGCGCTCGCTGCATGGCTTGATGGCGCGCCCGCCGAGTTCACCGCACTTGCGCGCGAATTGCGTGTGGCGCAAGATGCCCTTGATCGGTTGCCGAAACTATGGGGCGCGGAAGTTGGCGCGGCTCTGGCTGTTGGTGATTGCGCAATCATCAGCGGCTCTACTGGTGTTGCTACTGTGCCAGCGTGGCAGTTGGTTTCTGGCGCAAGCGGAGGATCGATTTCTTTCGATCGCCGATTCCGTGGCGAGCAGGCGATTGCATCCGCATTGCGCGCGCTGAAAGTTGGGAAGCCGCCAGTGGCGGTGTTTGTGCATGCGGGAGCATTGGGAATACTTCGTCCATCAGCGGATGGAAACGACTTTGCAGCCGCTGCCGATGCGTTGCGCGGCGCACGATTTGAGGTGCGCGAGTGGACTCCAGCAGACGCCCCGCAACCTGCGGTTGCTGCAGGAACCACCATCGTGTGGATCATCGTTCCGCCTGCTGATCGTGACTCGGTTGATGAGTCGCCGCGCGAACGCGCGTTGCTTGGAGTTGCGCGACGATTGGTTGCGCAGGGACAGCCAGTATTGCTTTCAGTTGGACCGAGCTTGCTTCCGCTGCTCGGGCAGCAGGATCCTTGGGGATCACTGTTGCGCAGTCGTGGCATGGCCGCGCAAACGGGGCGCACCGTGCTTGAGATGGTGCCCACTGGCCCGGATCGTGCCGAGACGAGCGCTGTGCAGACCACGGTGGCAGGCGGTCCTGACAGTGCGGTGGGGCGCGCCATTGATGGCCAGCGCCTCCGACTCGATCGGCCCATTCCGCTGCAGTCAGATCCAACAGCGTCGGATGTTTCGGTGGTGGTTGCTATTGAGCCTGCCTCCGAGCGCTGGATCGAAGATGACTGGCGTCGCGATCTGAAGGGTCGTATGGTGGCCCCGGAGTCGAAGCGCTTTGAGGCTCCGGTGCCGGTGGTGTTGGCATCCGCATCGCAGCGCGCCATTCTGGTGGGCTCGCCAACGTGGATGACCACTGCTGTTGCTGACTCTGCCGATGCGCTCGGCGGCGGACGCGTTGCGCTTCGCAACCCAGGAAATCGTGACCTCTTAGTGAATGCAGTCGCATGGCTTGCTGGTCGCGACGATTTGCTGGCGGGTTCCGGTGCTGGCCGCGAAGTGGGTCGTCTGCCGCGGCTATCGAAGGCAACCGTCGGAGCTGTTGGAACGATGGAAGCATTCGCAGTGCCCGCACTGATTGCGGCAGTTGGCGCGTGGGTAGTGGTCCGTCGGAGGCTGCGCACATGAAGACGCGATCGATATTGATATTGGCTGTGCTTGCCGCGCTTTCGGTTGCAGGGTGGTGGTTCGTGCGTGGACACAATGGCGGCGCTGCAGAACGACAATCACGCGCATCGCTCTTTGCAGCAGATGAGATTCCGCTCGAGCAGATCGAGCGCATTGAATTGACACGTAACGGCGCAGAAACGATTGTCTTTGTGCGCGCTGCCGATGGATGGATGCAAAGCGCGCCCTTTGCACATCCAGCAGATCCGGCGTCGATTCGTGAGGTCATTGATGTCACCGCCGCGCTGCAAGCAACGCGCGCGGTTGATCCGCTCTCAATCGACCCCGAAGCGCGCGCGGCGCTCGGTTTGACGCCGCCCGCTGCAACATTGAAGCTTGCGTGGCCCGGTGGAGAACGCAGCATTGAGCTTGGGCGTCGCACTGTTGCGGGTCGCGCTTGGGCGCGCGTGGTTGGTCGCACCGAGGCTGCCAGCATTGATGCGTCGCTTCACGCGATCGCGGTCGATGGCGATCTGCGGCAGTGGCGCTCGATGCACCTCTATGAACCGGGTACCGCAGATGTTGGACGCATTGAGCTTCGCTACGGGCTTGCCCCGAGCCAGCGCGTGACACTTGCGCGTGTCGCCGGAAAGTGGCGCATTGAGTCGCCCGTCTCCACCCGCGCTGACGCTGACGCGGTGCGTGGTTACATGGAGGCCATCGCCCGAGCCGAGGCGGACGCGTTTGTCACGGACACGCCAAGTGACTGGGCCACCTTCGGCCTGTCCGCGCCGGAGCGCAGCGTGCGGCTTCTTGCTGCAACCGCAGTGCCGGAAAGTGCACCGAGCGCAACCGCCAGTCCTTCGCCCCGCGCTGCAACCGTTGGCGCCATTGATGTGGGGGTGACGGCTGCTGAAGGCGCGCAAGAACGATTCGGTCGAATTGCCGAGCGCGCAACGGTGGTGCAGTTGGGAACGAAAGCATTGGCGGCACTCTTTCCGCCGCCAGCATTCTTTGTTGATCCGCGCGGATCCGACGCCGTGCAAGCGGATGTGCGCGCCATGACATTCACTGCGTTCGACGCGAGTGGGCTGACTATCACTGCTCCGGCCTTTCGCCTCGAACGCACCCTCGATGGTTGGAACATCATTACTCCGGGCGCCGATCCGCGGCCTGCAAGCACGGAGCGAGCGCGGAAGCTTCTTGCGCAGTTGTGCGAAGCCCGCGCTCCTGCTGTTGCGTTTCAGCGCATGCCCGAAGCACTGCGCGTAGGCGAATTCACGCTCTTTGGTGCAGGTGGCACGCAGATTGCGCGCATTCGAGTTGCGCATGAGCCCGACGGTCAATGGGCGATCGATAGTGATGACGGAGTCCTGCGCGTCTTCCCGAGCGGGTTCGGCCTGTCGATCGATGCGGCCTCGTACGAAGCTAACCGTTAGCGCCAATGCAGCGACGCAGTTCCACGTGATCCACATGATCCACATGATCCACAGGATCAATGGTCTCCGTGCTGCGCGCGCCACGCGCGCCACTCCAAACGCACTGCATCGCGGCTAACTCCGTTGCGCTCAGCGGCGCAACACTCCGCGGACCCGCGTCACCGATGACATGCGGCGCAGTAAACACCCACGCATCGTTGATGAGTCCTTCGTCATGCAGTTGACGCACGAGACCTGCGCCCGCCTCCACCAACACAGTTGAAGCAGGTGTGAGATCACCTTTGGGAAGCGTGGAACACTGCGTTCGCAAAGATGCCAAGAGCGAGCGGAGACCGTCCACTGCGCGCACTTCTGCGCCGCATTCGCGCAGCGTGCTCGCGTGGGACCCGTGCGCCGCAAGGGCTTCCGGCATGCACGCAATAATGGTCGGAGTCTCTCGTGCCGTACGCAACAGCGCGCGATCAACCTCAATAGTGAGTCGCGGATCCCACACCACGCGCACGGGCGTCCGGCGCGCGCGCGCGTTACGCACGGTGAGTAGGGGATCGTCGGCAAGAACCGTGCCCATTCCAGTGAGAATCGCATCGACTCGCCCGCGCTCGCGATGCACCATGGCGCGACTGGCAGGACTGCTAATCCAGCGCTGCTCGCCGGGGCGTGCAGCAATACGACCATCCGCTGACTGCGCCCACTTTGCAATCACCCACGGAAGACCAGCGCGGACTCGATAAAGAAACGGTTCGGTGACGCGCTCCGCAAGCGCGCATGGCAGATGGAACGCATCCACTCCGGCGGCGCGCAGCATGTCGCCACCACCAGCCGCTTTCGGATTCGGATCAGGGCACCCGTAGGCAACCCGCGCCAATCCCGCTTGCAGCAGCGCTTGGCTGCATGGGCCCGTGCGTCCATGATGATTGCACGGTTCAAGAGTTACCACAGCAGTGCCGTTGCGTGCGCGGGCGCCCGCACGACGCAACGCCTCCACTTCCGCATGTGGTCCGCCGCATCGACCGTGATAGCCCTCTGCAACAAAGTTGCCGCTGCTGTCAAGGATGACGCAGCCGACCATCGGATTGGGTTCAGCGAGTCCGTGTCCGCGCAGGGCAATCCGCGCTGCGCGTTCCATCCACGGAATCAATGGATTCACGGCGTGGCCTCGACGCCCTCCGGCATCGCGACAGCGGCAGCAGTCGAGCCCTGGTGAGGTCCCCGGCTCATCATGCCGAGGGTCGTCTCCATCTCAATGTCCTCGGCAAACGAGCGCGTCTTCGGTAGTGGCGCTGCGGCAGAAGGCGTTCGAATGGTGGCCACCAACACATCGTCATCGCCAATGCGACCCGACCACTGCTCAATCACTTGCGTGAGATGCGCCGACCATCGTTCCGGTGCTGGCGTTCGCCCCAATGCTTCCTGGAGACGTTCGAGTCCAAACTGCCGACCAGCGCGATCAATTGATTCGTGCACGCCGTCCGTGACCAAGACCAACACATCAGCGGCGGTCAGCACAATCTCCATCTCGTCATCTTCAAAGTCAGAATCAGAAACAGCACCGAGTAGGAAGGTGGTTGAGTCGAAGCGTTCAATCTTTCCATCGCCGCGTCGCACCCATGCGGGCGGATGTCCGGCGTTCGCGTAACGAACAACGCCGGTGGCGGGATCCACTTGAATTGCAAGTGCGGTGAGATACACGCCGTGCTTCGCAAGTGTCAGCGTCGCGTAGCGATTCAATGCGCGCAACACAGTTCCCGGCGCGATATCCGGATCTTCGGCAAGTAATCGTTCCACTTCACCGGAGAGTCGTGCAACGGTCAGCGCACTCGCCATTCCGTGGCCAGTCACATCCATCATCACGATGTCCATGCGACCGTTCTCCGCAACGCTGGCGTGGATGAAGTCGCCGCCGACTTCGTTGGCGGGCATGTAGGCGAAATCGAATTCCAAGTGCGGCGTGCGCATTGGCTTTGGAAACAGCGCCATTTGCAGCGCGCGCGCCTGCGACAATTCGCGGCGCATTGAGAAATACCCTTTGGTCACCATGCGCCGATCGAAACGGCGCCGATGCGTGCGTAGTCGCCACCAGTTGATGATGAGCCCGGGCACCAACATGAACGGCACGCTCAGCAGCATCACCACTACGTGTCCCATTTCAATCCGCCCGGCGACCTTCAGGATCACCAGTTCAAGGATGAACATGGACACAAGCGGATAGATGGGGCGCAGACTCTCGCGCGGGCTCCATGGCAGAAAGATGCTCGGCAATACATGCAGGAAGAAGAGGTATGTGAGTCCAGCAGTGCCGGGCTGACCAGTCTCGGCGGTGAAGAGCAATTGTGTTGCAAGATCGCCACCGAATGAGATGGCACCAATCTGCAGGATGAACCAGTTGGCAGCGCGCAGTGTTTGCTCGCGAGTCTCGAGCTTTGGGCGCACTGCGGTGAATGCGCGTGCAGCCACCGCAAGCATCAGGATGGTGCCAAGGATGGTGAGTGTCAGAAATTCCGGAGCATTCTCACGGAGTGATTCGAGTTGCTCGCGACTCGCATCGCTACTTGTGACCGTGGCAAGATCCGTGTTCTTGGTGAGCCGATAGACCAGTAGTCCGCCCATCGCCAAGACCAGTGAAAGCAATTCGTAGGCAATGGTGGAGCCAAGCAGCCACCCGAAGCGGCGACGGAGCCACGACTCCATCTCCCTCTCGTATTCAGCCTTGAAAAGCGTTCTTGCTGCTGCTTCAGCCATTGGTACAGGGTAGTGCACATTGCCCGGGGCCACGATGCGTTTCATGTGCAGTTGGCGTGCAGATGAAATTTCAATGACCGGTCCAACAAATGAAAGAGGCCCGTCGCATGGACGGGCCCCTTGGGGTTTCAATCAGGGCATGTATCAGTCAAGCGGTCAAGTAGGGAAGTCTCCCTACTTCATGCTTACTGGTTAGCAAGCACCTCAAGCTTGAGACGCTCCGGCATCTGACGGTACGTGAGCGGCTCCATGCTTGCTGCGGCGCGACCCTGGGTCATCGAACGCAGCGCGGTGGTGTAACCGAACAGCTCGCTGAGCGGCACTTCGGCAGTGATCTGCCGTGATGCGCCGCGCATTTCG
>CANJHD010000021.1 GCA_947474065.1 Planctomycetaceae bacterium | reverse complement strand
GGAACCATCACTTCAACCTTGGTGCGGATGCCAGACTTCTCAACCGCAGCGGCGGCCTCAAAGATGGCGCGCGCCTGCATCTCGGTGATTTCTGGGAACACAATGCCCAGTCGGCAACCGCGGAAACCAAGCATCGGATTGAACTCATGGAGTTCGTTCACGCGACGCTCGATTTCCTCAACAGGAACGCCGATCTTGTGCGCAAGATCCTGCTGCTGAGCCTTGGTGTGCGGCAAGAACTCATGGAGCGGCGGATCGAGAAGACGGATGCATGCCGGGCGACCTTCTAGGGCGCGCAAGATGCCATCAAAGTCAGCGCGCTGGTACGGCAACAACTTGGAAAGCGCACGCTGGCGACCAGGCGTGTCCTTGCAGAGAATCATCTCGCGCATGGCATCAATGCGGTCGCCTTCAAAGAACATGTGCTCGGTGCGGCACAGACCAATACCTTCAGCACCGAACGCCACAGCCTGACGGACCTGCTCCGGAGTATCGGAGTTGGTGCGAACACCAAGACGGCGATAGCGATCCGCAAGGTTCATGACAAACTCAAAGTCGCGAGCCACGCGGCTCTCGGATGGCTTCATGGTGCCAGCCACCAACACCTGCTTCAATTCACTGTCAGCAGTGTCGATCTTGCCCTGGATGATTTCGCCAGTGGTGCCGTTAATGGAGAGGAAATCGCCCTCTTTCAGGACCTTTCCATCGCAACTCAGCGTGCCCTTGTGGTAGTCGATCACGATCTCGCCAGCACCAGCAACGCAGACCTTGCCCATCTGTCGGGCAACCAACGCCGCGTGGCTTGAAACGCCGCCGCGCGTAGTGAGAATGCCGTCGGCTGCAATCATGCCGCGCAGGTCTTCGGGACTCGTTTCGATGCGCGCCAGAATCACGTGCTTGCCGTGTCGAGCCAGTTCCTCAGCGCGGCTTGCGCTGAATGCAATCTCGCCGCATGCAGCACCTGGACCAGCAGGCAGTCCCTTGGTCAGGATGCGACCCGCTGTACGAGCGGCTTCATATGCCTTGCGCTCAAAGACCGGCTGCAGCAATTGATTCATGGCTTCCGGATCAGCGCTCTTCATTGCGTGTTCCGGAGTCATCAACCCTTCCTTCACCATGTCATGCACAATGCGCACATACGCCAGCGCGGTGCGCTTGCCGTTACGCGTCTGCAACATCCAGAGCTTCTTACGCTCGATGGTGAACTCAAAGTCCTGCACATCGCCGAAGCGCTTCTCGAGCGTCTTGCGAACCTTCTCAAGCTGCGCAAAGCTCTTGGAGAGAATCTTGTCCTTGGCCATCAACGCAACCGCGAGCGGCGTGCGCACACCAGCAACAACATCTTCGCCCTGCGCATTGATTAGGTACTCGCCGTAGAAGACGTTCTCGCCGTTGGCTGGGTCACGCGTAAACGCAACGCCGGTGGCGCAGTCGTCGCCCATGTTGCCATAAACCATCGCCTGCACATTGACAGCGGTGCCCCACTCGTGCGGGATCTTGTACTTGTTGCGATAAACGGTGGCGCGGTCGTTATTCCAGCTGCCAAACACAGCGGCAACGGCGCCTTCCAACTGCGTCATCGGATCATCGGGAAATGTCTTATTTGTCCAGCGCTTGACCAGGTCCTTGTAACGCTTCACCAAGTCCTTGAGATTTTCCTCAGTGAGCAGCGTGTCTTCCATCACGCCGCACTCGCGCTTCATTCCGTCCATGATTTCTTCGAACGGATCATGGTCCATCTCATTCTTCTTCTGCACGCCCATCACCACATCGCCGTACATCTGTACGAAGCGACGGTAGCAATCCCATGCAAAGCGACCGTTGCCGGTGGCCTTCTTGAGCGCCTCCACGGTGATGTCATTCAGACCAAGGTTCAGAATGGTGTCCATCATGCCCGGCATCGAATCGCGCGCGCCGGAGCGCACCGAAACGAGCAGCGGATCGCGACGGTCGCCAAACTTCTTCTTGACTTCCTTCTCAACAATGCGCAAGCCGTCCTTCATCTGCTTGGCAAACTTCTCCGGGAAGCGGCGGCCGTTGTCGTAGTACCAGTTGCACACTTCGGTGCTGATGGTGAATCCGGGTGGAACTGGGAGACCCATGAGTGCCATGGCTGCAAGATTTGCACCCTTGCCGCCTAGGAGGGCTTTCTGGGTGCCGTCGCCATCGGTGCGCTTTCCGAAGGAATAAACCATCTGCTTGGGAGCAGGGGTTCCCTTACCCTTGGAGTGCGATGCCTTCGTGCCGTTCTTCTTGCCGTTCTTGCCCATAGGTGTATTGCTGCGATCGGATCAAGGCTTGCCGTCAACGCGACGGTGTGAGCCTCGAAATGCGGTGTTTCCGCGTATAAACGCGGACCGCCCATACTAGCGCATCACCCTAGGATCCGACAGCGGCGGAATGCCTGCCCAACCCACTATGCAGCCGCTTCACTGGAATTTCACGCCGGAAACCGTGCTCGCGCACTGGCCACAGGAACGCGCGCTGGCTGCACTTGCCACAGGCACCGCCGACGGGCGCTGGGGGCGCTGGACCGTTCTTGCCGAGCCATCGCGCATAGTGACCGCCATGACCCCCGAAGATGCGCTGCGTGCCGTCGACGTTGTATCGACTGATGGCGCCACGTGGATCGCTGCGCTTTCATATGAACTCGGCGGCGCGTTCGAGCCGCGCGCATGTCCACGCCACCGCGCGCCTGCTGATGGATGGCCGCTGGCAACACTCGCATGTTGCGAGGCACGCCTGGTGTACGACCATGAATCACAGACCTGGCAGATGAGCGCGGAGGCCGCTGGGCTTGCTGCTGCAATCTGCGAACGTATCGAGCGTGGCGAGCGCGACGAGCGCGATGCAGTGATTAGTGGTCTTGAGCCAGACATCACCCGCGCAGAATTTGAAACAATGGTCGCGCGCGCGGTGGAACTCATTCACGCAGGCGACATATTTCAGGCAAACATTGCACAACGATTCTCCGCGCATTGGAAGGGCTCGCCGCGCGCCATTCTGCGCGCTGCGCTGCGGGCTGCACGACCACGTTACGGCGCGTATCTGGAAACCGACACGCACGCGCTGGTGAGCATGAGCCCGGAACTCTTTGTTGAAGTTGACCGCGTTGCTGGGCGAGCCATCACCCGCCCCATCAAGGGAACCCGTGCATTTCACGAGGATCCACGCGAATTGTTGGCCAACGGCAAAGATGCCGCAGAGTTGCACATGATTGTTGATTTGATGCGCAATGACCTCGGTCGCATTGCTCTTCCGGGCGGCGTGCGCGTCACTGCGTCGCGCAAGGTGGAGAGCCACGAAACTGTTCATCACTGCGTTGCAGAAATTGAAGGGATGCTGCGCCCCAACATCAGTGTGGTTGACATGCTGCGCGCCACATTCCCGCCCGGATCGGTCACGGGCGCGCCGAAAGTGCGCGCCATGCAAGTGATCGACGAACTAGAACCCGTTGCACGTGGCCCCTACTGCGGAACAGTCGGTTTAATTTCACCGACTGCCGTGACGCTGAATGTAGCTATCCGAACTATCGCGCTGCATCACACCGACGCTCACAGTGGAACGCTGCGCTACAGCGCGGGATGCGGAATCGTTGCCGAGAGTCAGCCTCGTCATGAATACGAGGAGAGCCTGCACAAGTGCGCGGTACTACTTCGCACTGCGCACGCACTCACTGCGTCTGGCGTCGCTCAAGATTCCTGATCGATCGCTCCACCTGCTCGGCCACTACTTTCTGGTGACCAGGGTTAAAGCTGAAATCAAAGCTCATACCTGCGTAGGTGCGCTGCGAACTATCGATATGCGTGTGCACTAGTTTCGCAGTGGTGACGATCGGAACGCTCGCGCCATCACTTGGCTCAAGGCGCAGCCAAAACAGCCGATGATGCGAAAGGAGCCCTGCATTCTCGGCGTCCACCATTAGGCCCGCGCCGCCACCGCCAATGTTTGCAACATGCGCCGTGAAGCGCGGGCCAACCTGCGGCAGCATCGCTTCCTCATCGGTCTTCTCTGTTGCCACCGCACCAGTGATGCTCGCTGCAAATGCCAATTCATTGGCGCGCTCGGCGGCAACCACGGTCTTTGGGTCAAGAAGCGGCCAGACATCAATCGGCGCAAGGGTCAGTGGACCAACATCAAAGCGCGCGTGACGACGAAGGCAGCGTTCAACATGATCAGGCAGCGCCAATCGCGAAGCACCGTTGCGCGCGTCTTGGAATTTGCCAGGAAGAATTTCTTCGGTGACCGACGTACGGAACTCCCAGCGATTCTGCCCGATGACAATGAATGCCACAAGGCGCGTGCCGATATGGAGCGGAAGCGCGCGGCCGAACGCTCCAGGATTTTCTACAACGATGCCCGAGTCGCGCACTTCCAAAATGCGCAGACGCCACACCAAGTCATGCCCGCGTGCGTCATCGCGCGCGATCGCAATTTCCAGCGCCCCGCCCTTCTGGCAAAGCTCTTCCAGACTTCGTCTCCACTCGTTCGTGCGCGATCGTGCTGCGGACATACTGGCTCCTGTGTGGCAACGGACGAAAGGCCCGTGCTTTGCAAAGTCTAGCCGCGCGCCAACGCTGCACGCAGGGGTGGAATCAATGCGTCGGCAGCAACACGCTCTGCACGGGACGGAGCCTGGCCGCCGTAGCGAATTTGATAGAAACGCTCAACTACCGCGGCAAATGCTGCACCAGCTTCGGGATTCTCGCGCTGCAATGCCTGAACATGCATACGCGGGGTGCGACTCCGCGGCTTCTCAAATCCCGCGCGCGCGAGCGCATCAAGAGAATCCAGATAGAACGAAACATCGCGACCGAGCGCAATGCGCGTGGCAAGCCGCTCATTGCGCGCGCCCAGTTCACGAGCAACGCGACGCGCGCGACCGCCCACCACCCAGACCGCAGTCGCGGCGATTGCGAGAGTAATTCCTACAAGTCCAAGCCAAAGCGCGCCAGCTGGCCCCATCAGGAACCAACGGTTCGCAGCGTCAAGCAATTCCTTGGATCGTTCAGCGATCCATTCGCCAGTGCCGCGCGTGCCGGCGCCAACGCGCTCCACCATCTCGGCCTGCGCACGGCTATCAAAGGATGCGAAATGACTGTTCCATGCAAACTCAATGGGGTCAAGTACCCACCGAAAACTGTCCATCCAAGTTCGATTCGCTTGCTGGATTGCAAGCAGTTCCGCAATCGGCGATGGATCAAATGTTCCCCACTGCCACTCACCGGTGCGAATCTCCACCCACGCGTGCGCGCCCGATTCGCGGATGACATAGCGATCAGAAACGGTGTCGTATTCCGTTGCCATGTAACCAGTCACCACGCGTGCTTCGATTCCAATGGATCGGCACAACGCCACCATCGCGGACGCGAAGTACTCGCAGTGACCGAATCGATATCGCTCTAGGAATAGAACGATTGGGTCTTCCCCATCGATGCGCCGGAACGCGGAAAGGTCTGTGGTGTAGGCAAATCTCGGCCCAGAAAGGTATTCCTGGAACATGGCGGCAATACGCCGCTGCCGCACCCATTTCTTTTGCGGGTCAGCCTTGATGGCTTCCGCATCAGGTAGATCAACTAACGCCGCATCGGCAAGAATGCGCTCGGCGATGACGCGCATTTCCGGAACGGGAAACTCTGCTGTGCTTGGCGGCAAACCGCCCGCAACTGCATGCGCGAGGGCGCCGGATGGGTAGCCCTGCATGCGAATGCTGTAGGTGCGCGGACGGCCAGCAATACCCGCCGTTGATTCAGTGATTTCCGCGGTGCGTGGATCAAGGATGAATGTTCGCTGCTCATCACTTGCAATGGCGAGCGGGAGCCAAGAAGTGAACACATGTTCACTTGCGAGTGATCGCATTTCGACCACTTGCGTCCATACATTTGACCGCTCGGTGCGCGCCTCGGCAGCAAACCACTGAAAGCCCTGCGTCGGACCAGTCTGGTACGAGCGATCTCCCGAGTGGGTAGTGCTGCCGCGCCACTTTCCGTCGGTGGCGGAATAGACATCAAGGACAGCGCCACGCAGACGAAGTGGCAATGTCAACGGTCCAGATGTTCCGCGCGGATCAAGGAGCGTGACCGTCATGGCCACCCGCGATGAAAGCGAAACGCGACCTGCGCTCCACAGCGAAATATCGGGGCGGAATCCACTTTGCTTCGTGCCCGATTGTCCACCGAGCACTGATTCTCGCGGGAACATGACAAACACCATGGCGCTCAGCAATATGCCCAATATGACGCCAGCACCTGCAAGGCGCCGCAGATGTCGCATAGGAGCCGCGCCGTGCGGAGCTTCCATCGGCGGAAGCGCGCCCGGTCGCAACGCTGCGGCGCGGCGATCATCCGCGGCACGCGCCGCGCCTGCATGCAAGTGGTAGAGCATGGTGGTGACGATGGTTGCAACGGCGTAACCGATCACCAACACCCCCACTAGGAAGTCACCGGATGAAAGCGCTGATGCAACGACCAACACGATGGAAAGCGCCATCACTTGGCGCCAATCATTCGGCGTCTTGCGGTCCAACAATTTGAGTAGCAACGCACCGAGCACCACATAGGCAACGACGCGCGGCGCTTCCTCAGGCGAAGGGCGCGCCATGAATTGCACGCCGCCCCAACCGATACCAATGAAGACGCCGAAGCGAATGACCCATGCAGGCAAATGTCGTTTGCGTGGTCCGTCAGTGATTCGAGCGGCAGCGACAGCGATCAATCCGCCAATGACAAGCACCCATCCGCTTCGCTCGCTGGCTGCGAATGCGGCGATGGACAGGATCACCAAGAGAAGCGCCGAGCGGCGAAAGAGGAGCGCGACGTTCATGACGCGGCTCCTACCTGTGACGCGGATGACGCGGATATAGGCGCAATCGCTACTGCTGCGGTGAGTGCGGAAATCGGCGCAATCAACGCACTAAGTTGCGTGGCGCCAATATGGACCGCTCCGTCCGCAACCAGCCGCATATCGGCCCGATCAACGTGAATCACCAGCGTGGTTGCACGTTCGCGCTCAGCGGGAAGCATCGCGGCGGCATCGCGCGGCGCGTCAAGATCGAGTGCAGCAAGTACGGCAAGTTCCTTCTGCAAATGCCAGTGTCCGCGCCGCATCGGCATTGCCGGTGATGGCAAGCCAAGAACACAGAGCCGCGTTTCGTATCCATCGCGCTGCGCATGCGAGAGAATGCTTGCCGCCAAGACAATCGCGTCTTCCTCAAGCTCGCGCGCTGCGCGGCCCGCTGGGTCAACGCGCAGTGCTTCGGTCGAACGCCGCAAATCCAGCGCCACGCGAATGCGCGGCGGCGCGTCAATCGAACGCTCGATCACTGCAAGCGTGCCGGCGGATGCGCTGCGTCGCCATGCAATGTGTCGCAGACCATCGCCCGGGCGGTACTCGCGTATTCCTAAGAAATCACTGCCCGGACCAGTGCGCGTACTTGTTGATGGACCAGCAACCGTGCCGGAAGCGAGCGACACCAGCACACCCGGACGCAGTCGTTCAACGCGCGGCAGGACAAGACATTCGCTCGCATCATCGAATCGCACGCTCTTCATAACAAGACCAAACGGAAATACGGTTTCGATGCGAAATCGCTCCAGGCGCATTGGTCCGCGCCGCGCTGGCCAGTATGCCGTTTCTGCAATCACTTGCTCGCCTGGGCCAACATGTTGCACGAACGCGCGCGAACCGGGCACCGCGGAGAGTTCGCGCACAAACAGCGCAAAGAGCGGCCAAATCGACGATTCATTGATCACCGTGTAGCGAACAATCACTGGCTCGCCGACACGCCCCGTGCGTGGCATGGTGCGCACCGCGCGTAGTTTCATGAGTGGCTGACCGGAGAGCACTCCGGAAAGCAACACACCCGAGAGCATCGCTGCAAATACCCACACCAGCAGATTGCTTGGCCGATTCGCAGCTGCAAGCCCCACCAACACCACAACCACGAGGTACAGAAGTCCGGGAGGATGTATGTGGTAGCGCCTGCGCATCGGCGGTTGTTCACTGCGTCAGGGGTGAGTGTTTCCAAGCGACGGCTCGAATGCCTTTGCCTCATCAATCATGGAGCGCGAACTATCCGGCTCGCGAAATTGCGCGGTCTTTCCGGAATGCATGCTCACAATCATCAGTCGACCTGAAGTGGAGGTCGGGAGCTGCACTTCGCTCTCAACATTTTCGTATCCATTACGCCGTACCCGGATCTGCCACGATTCGTCCATCCATCCTGCCCCGAACGCGGGCACTTCCAGAATGAATCGTCCATCGGAGCCGCTGGTCGCGCGCGCAGTAACCGCGCGGTTCATGGTGCCTGCATCGCGAATGAGTTCCACGGTGGCACCACCGATTCCACTCTTGCGAGCATCTTCATCCTTATCACGACCAACGACCACGCTGCCGAAGCCACTGATGACTTTGCCATCAAGCGTGTAGGCGCAGCCGGCGAGAAGCGTGAATGCGGCGATGGCGGGCAAGGCGCCGAGTCGGCAAGTCATGGGCGACATCGCTGCGCAAGTAACTCGCGTGATTCTAAGGATATTCATGATGATTCTTCGCATGATTTCTCCGATCTGTTCCACTGTTTCCAGTTACCAAATTCACCAATTCACCGGCCAGTGAGCGACCGCACCAGCCCGATGACGATGCTTATAAACACCGTGGCGATGGCAATCCAAGCGACTGCCATCATCACGCGACCGATCACTCGATCAGTGCGGGCGCGGCTAAGCATGCGAATCACATCGGGGGGCATTTCGCCAACATCGACGTCATCCCAATCGACGCTCTTTCCAACCCAGCGCGCCTCGGAAATCATTTGCTTCGCGCGGCTCAGATCTTCGGGCAACACTCGAACTGGCACAACGGTGCTGCCGGCACGCAACGGGAATCCAAAGATCGCCACACCTGATGGATCCATGACGCTTTGTATGCCCGCGTCTTCAAGTACGGATTGCACGCACTGTGCTTCGAATTCATTGCGCGCCTCACATGCGATTGGCATGGTGCTCGCGTCCATTCGGTGTTGCGGGACATCCTCGCGTCGCTGCGCGTCACCGCCACTTGCGTCATGGTCATCTGGCTGCTGAATGTTCACGCGAGACCTCGCAAACGATCAATCGCCGCAAGGAGCGCATCACTCCGCGCTGGTCCGAATGTTTCCTCCGGAAGGAACACGCGCCAGTCAGTGACGTCGGCACGCGGAATGCGAATTGCATCTCCGACATGTAAATCTTGGCGAGTCACCGGCTCTTCAGAAAGGATTGCGTCCACAACATCATGATCGAAGCGCTGCACTGTGAACCAACCCTGCTCGCGGCGATCGTGCTCATCGACCGTGCCGATCGGTGCCTGCACTTGGAATGCTGTCGTCGCAAGGGCTAAGACATCGGGCTCCTCTGCGCGGCGAATGCTGGCGAATGCCGTGGCGAATTTCGGCCACGTGCGTTGTGCGCGGCGCTCGGTGGCGGCAGCGGAATGCTCGCTGGCGTAGAGCACCGCGCGACCGGCTTCCATGCTCTCGATGATTTCCGTTGGCCACGCCCAAAGTTGCTTGAAACTGCCGCGTTTTTTAGCTGAACAGATCACTGCACGGATTGCCATCAGCGAACCATCGCCCTGCTCGCGCGCGGTCTCGCGGAACGCGGTTGACCCTGGTGTTTCGTCTGCAATGTAACGAGCGCACTCTTGCCAAGGGATGAGTGTCACGAAAATATCGGGACCGATTTCAATCGGTTCCTCAGGCTCTGGAGGCGGTGCTTCAAGGAGCAGACTTGCAACATGATTCAGCAAGATGGCTGCGGCCTGCGAATGGCGCGCCGGCACTTCAAGCATTTCCAGTTCCGGAAGTCCGCAACGCGAAAGGCCCGTGGTGAACAGCATCATCGGCACGTCTTCGGCGTCTGAAGTTGCAACGGCCGTGATCGTCCAAAGACTCTCGTCATTCGGCACCGCATCGGCCGCAAGAAATTGCTCTTCGATTTCTTGACGCGGCCAACGACGCGCGTTGGAGACATCCAAGATGCCAGTGAGTTCCGGGAGCGATCCTGCCAGCATTGCCATCAAGTGGAAATACTCGGCGTGCGCCTCACCGGGCTCAAGCACGGTCTGCATTCCAACCACCCACTTGCATGCGGCCATTGCCGGATCTTCAAGCTGCCCGGGTTCGGCATTGAGCGCGCGTTCGGCCCACAGTACGACCGGCGAATTCACGCCCGGGATGTTCACCATGAGCGCCCAAAGCATGCCTTCATCTTCATCGGGCTCGCTCGACTCCATCTCCACTTCGCGGCCCACCCAACTAGCAACCGCGCGACCCACTTCATCACGCGTTGGCGCATCAGGGTGCGGCCAGAAGCCGACCCACGCGCTGGCTATGGGCCCGGGGAGCTCCCAGGCACTCTCGCCGAGTTCCTCGTCAGTGCCTTCGTCGCTGCCGCCGTCAGTTCCTTCATCGCTGCCGCCGTCCGCACCTTCGTCAGCGCCCTGGTCACCATCAGCTTCGGGGTCGCCATCCGGACTTGGGTGATCAGATGAGGCAGGATCGGGCGCGTTGTCGCCTTCGGGCTGCGGGTCGAGGGGCTCATCGTCCGGGGACTTCATTGCGGCGCATCGTAGGGTCACACGCCGACTGAAGTACGCTCCGACGCCTATGTCCGCTGCGAACCACGCTACCGACGGCCACGCGCGCACCCCCGGACCACAGGGCGGCGCGAATGAGACGCCGTTCCGCTACACGGCGCCCTTCGCCAATGCCACCGAGGAACGCTGGCAAGCACGGCTTGAGCAGGCTGAGGCGGCGGGCGGCGGTTACAGACAACCGAACCCCGGCGAGCCAGGATTCGACGCATCGCGGCCAAAGTTCTATTGCTTGGACATGTTCCCGTACCCATCCGGTGCGGGGCTCCATGTTGGCCACCCTGAGGGCTACACCGCCACCGACATCATCTGCCGTTTCAAGAAGATGAAGGGCTTCAACGTGCTGCATCCCATGGGTTGGGACGCGTTCGGTCTGCCTGCGGAGCAATACGCCATTCAGACGGGCGTGCATCCAGAGGTCACCACCAAGAAAGCCATTGATAATTTTCGGCGGCAGTTGAAGCGCTTTGGATTCATGTACGACTGGTCGCGCGAATTTGCAACGATCGATCCCGACTACTACAAGTGGACGCAGTGGATTTGGCTGCTGGCTTACAACGCATGGTTCGATCCGAAGGTGAAGGCCGCCCGACCGATCAGTGAGTTGGAGGCAGCGTTGGTGAGCGAAGATCGAGAAATTACGGCGATGAGCGCAGACAGTGCCGCAAGCGGTGCCGCCTCATCTGCAAGCGGCGCAACTTCGTCGGCGAGTGGCGCGCGCGTGGGCGTGGGCGTGGGCGTGACGAAACGCTGGAGCGCGTGCACGAAGCGTGAACGCCAGGTGTATCTCGATGGATTCCGATTGGCGTATTTGGGCACGCAGACCGTGAACTGGTGCGCGAAATTAGGCACCGTACTTGCCAACGAAGAGATCATTGATGGGCGCAGTGAGCGCGGTGGTCATCCAGTGGTGCGCATGCCGCTCAAGCAGTGGATGTTCCGCATCACTTCGTACGCGGATCGCTTGCTTGCTGATCTCGCATTGGTGGAATGGCCTGATTCGACGCGCACTATGCAGAGTGAGTGGATCGGGCGCAGCGAGGGCGCAGAGATTCGGTTTGAGGTGGATGGCGCTCATGTTGAGAACGAGTTCCTCTCGGTCTTCACCACGCGGCCGGACACGCTGTTCGGTGCCACATACATGGTGGTTGCGCCGGAACATTCATTGATCGCGCGCGTAGTGGCGCGCGGTGGCGACGCGCGGCTGACCGAATATGTTGCGTGGGCGAAGAACCGATCGGATATCGATCGTCAAGAATCAAAGAAGAAGACGGGTGTGTCGACTGGCTTGTTTGCTGTGAATCCAGCCACGGGCGCGCGCATCCCGGTGTGGACCGCCGACTACGTGCTCATGGGCTACGGAACCGGCGCGATCATGGCGGTACCTGCGCATGACGAGCGCGACTTTGAATTTGCAAAGGAATTCGCGCTGCCAGTGCTGCAGGTTGTCGACATCGCGGGTGTTGCATGGACCGGCGAGACGGCAACGAGCGGCGAGGGCCGTGCGATCAATAGCGCGAACACCGCGAGCGGACTTTCGATGAACGGCATGAGTACGGCCGACGCGAAACGCGCTGCGATTGCGTGGCTTGAAGCGAAGGGCATCGGCGGCCTGCGCATCAACTATCGCCTGCGCGACTGGCTATTTAGTCGACAGCGCTATTGGGGCGAGCCGTTCCCTGTGGTGTACGACGCAGAAGGAAATCACTATCCGGTATCGATGACTGCGTTGCCTGTGGCGTTGCCACCGCTTGCGGACTATCGCCCAATAGAAAGTAGTACGCCGCAGCCACCGCTCGCGAAGGCGCGCGATTGGACGCATACGACGGCTGGCGCGGCGGGCGTTGATCCTGCGCTCTTGCCTGCGGACACTGCAGTGGTGCGCGAGACGAACACGATGCCGGGTTGGGCGGGAAGTTGCTGGTACTACCTGCGCTATTGCTCGCCGAAGGATGCGCAGGCATTTGTTGATCCGGCGGCGGAGCGATATTGGATGTTGTCGCGGAAGAAGAGTGCGAAGGGGACGGGCGAATCCAGCGCAGACGCGGCGTCTGTTGCCGCTCCGACTTCGTATGACGCGGCCACGTGCCACGCGGGCGGTGTTGACCTTTATGTCGGCGGCAGCGAGCACGCGGTGCTGCATCTTCTGTACGCGCGATTCTGGCACAAGATGCTCTTTGATCTTGGCAAGGTGAGTACGCCGGAGCCGATGGGTAAGTTGTTCCACCAAGGGCTCATCACCAGCCATGCGTATCAGCGTGCGGACCGCACATTGGTGCCGATCGACGAGGTTGAGGAGCGCGGCGAGGGCCAGTGCGTGGAGAAAGCCACTGGCGAGCAAGTGACGCAGATTGTTGCGAAGATGTCAAAGAGCCTGCGAAACGTGGTCAATCCGGACGATGTGATCGCGGAGTACGGCGCTGACACGTTCCGTTTGTACGAGATGTACATGGGACCACTTGAGGCGTCGAAGCCATGGAACACGCGAGACATTATTGGTGTGTTCCGCTTCTTGCAGCGCGCGTGGCGTCTTGCGGTTGATGAGCGCACAGGTGATGTGTTGTGCGCCGCGGTGGCTGACGCGACGATTGAGAAGCAGTTGCATCGAACCATTGCGAAGGTTGGCGAGGACATTGAGCGCCTGAGTTTCAACACGGCGATCGCGGCGATGATCGAGTTGGTGAATGCAGCGACGCGACCGAGTGACATGACGGACGCTACGAAGGGCGGCATGACGCACGATCAGCTGGTGCGATTCGCATGTGTCTTGTGGCCATTTGCGCCTCACATTGCTGATGAGTTGGGGGAGCGCTTGGGCGTAGCGGGCGGACTGCACGGAATGCAGTGGCCGGCATTTGACCCAGCGATGTTGGTGGACAGCGAGGTAGAGATTGCGGTCCAGGTGCAGGGCAAAGTCCGCGCACGGATCACGGTGCCAACAGCAGCAAGTGCGGCGGAGATTGAGGCCATGGCACTAGCGCACCCGCAAGTACTGCCACACCTGGGCGAGAAGCCACCAAAGAAGGTCGTGGTAGTCCCCGGACGAATGGTCAACATCGTCCTCTAAATAGGTGCCGTTCACCACTGTCCCCAATTTCGTCGCCGCCGCAAATGATCGTTAACGGTCAGAAGTACTGAGCCAAAATTTGTAAAATATGTCTCGAAATACCGCGGTCGCGGGACTGAAGTTCCGCATGGCGTAGATCCTGCCGGGATGGCAAGGCCATCACGATCCGTCATACCAGGCATCCCGTACCACATCGTTCAGCGCGCAGCGCATAAGGGCTTCATCCTTGATTGCGACGAAGATCGTGCTGTCTTCATGTCCATGCTGTTGGAGTGGCAACAAGAGACCAACATGCAAATCGCGGGCTTCGTGCTTATGGGAAATCACTTCCACCTAGCCGGGGTCTCGCCGACCGAGGGCGCATTGCCAAAGTTCATGGGGAATGTTTGTTCCGAATTCTCTCGATTCCGAAACTCAAAACTTGGCAAGCGCGGGCCGAATTGGCAGGGTCGATACTTCGCTGCTCCCATGGATATGGACTACACGCTGTCTGCCATTCGGTACATCGAGCGAAACCCTGTCGCAGCTGGGATGGTTTCTCGCGCATGGGAGTGGAATTGGTCGAGTGCCGCATTCAACGCGGGTCTCGGACCCAAGCCGGAACTCCTAAACATTGATCTCATTTCACCGACGATTTCGCCAAGTCAGTGGCGACAAGGCCTCCTAAACGAATCGACCCCAGAATTCCGAAGTCGCTTGCGTGAGGCAACATGCCTCGGCCGACCACTAGGGGCAGAGGATTGGACTTCACAAATCAATTCCGAACTCGGTATCGGCCCGCAACGCAAACGAGGGCGCCCTAGAAAATAGGGACAGGGGTGAACGGCACCTATTTATTTTTTCTCGGAGATGTACTTCAGGGCTTCGCCCACGACGTAGAAGCTGCCGGTCACGCAGATCAGATCCTCACGGCTCACTCCGCGGATCGCCATGTCAATGGCCTCCGGGACCGTCCGTGCAATCTGACTCATCTTGCCGGAACGCTCCTGGAAGAGCTTCTGCAACTCCTCTGGACTCGCCGCGCGCGGCGTCGAGGACGCACGCGTAAAGATCACTTTGTCCGCGCCAAGATTGACCTTGTCAATCATCTCGGCAATGTCCTTGTCAGCGCAGCAGCCGAATACACACACCATGCTGTCGTACGGAACATGCGCGCCGACACAACGCATCAGCGCGTTCACGGCTGCTGGGTTGTGCGCGCCATCACAAAGAACACGCGGACGGTGCGAAACCACTTCCATGCGTCCTGGGATCTTGGTTGCGGCAAGGCCAGCGGTCAGCTTGTCTTCGGACAACTCAAAGCCAAAGTTCTTTAGAACATCAACTGCAGCAAGCGCGAGTCCGCAGTTGCTCGCCTGATGCTCGCCCTGCAACGGCACCGGAACGTGCTCAAGACGACTGGTCTTGGTGTACATGCAAACGCGCGTGTGCGGTCCAAGATCTGGGGTCACGCAGAATCGGCTGGAGAACTCGATGTCCTTGTTCACAATCCGAAGCTCAGCGCCAACTGATTGCGCTACTTCGCGCATAACAGCGTCGACTTCTGGATCCTGCTCGAAGAACAACGCTGGCACACCCTTCTTAAAGATGCCCGCCTTCTCGCGCGCAATCAGTGCCTTGGTTCCGCCAAGCAGCTTGGTGTGATCCAAATCAATCGATGTCACGATGCTCACCAGCGGCGTGATGACATTGGTCGAATCAAGGCGACCACCAAGGCCAACCTCGACCACAGCAATATCAACAGCCTGCTGCGCAAAGTGCGCGAATGCAACGGCAGTCATCAATTCGAAGAAGGTCGCCTGCTCGCCAAGCTTTTCTGCAGCCTTCGCCACAGCGCGGACCGTATCCACGAATTCCGTCTTAGGAATGAGGTTTCCATCAATCTGCACGCGCTCGCGCATGTCGATCAGATGCGGGCTGGTGTACACGCCCACCGCATATCCGGACGCACGCAGCATCGACGCGATCATCGCCACTGTGCTGCCCTTGCCGTTTGTTCCAGCAACATGCACCGTCTTGATCTTCTGGTGCGGATTGCCAAGCAGACTCATGAGCTTGTGCATGCGGTCGAGCTTGAAGGTCTCTTCGCCGTACTTCGCCGGACGCAGCCGCTCAAAGTCCGGGCGCGCCATCAAGTAACGCGTCGCCATCATGATGGATGTGATTTCATTCGGCTTCGGGCACTCAAACACCGCGGTTGGCTTTGGCTCAACCGTTGCGGGCGCCTTCGGTGTAAATGTGAACGGCGTTCGAGCCGCAACCACTGGCTTGCCAGTTTGTTTCGCAGTCGACACCTTCAGGTTGGATGCCGCCGTCACGGAACTCCGAGTGCCAACAGGCTTCGATGCGACCGGTGACTTCGCAGTCACAACAGCCTTTGCAACCGGCGTGGTCTTCACAGTTGCTGCGATCGTGGTCTTCGCAACAGGCGTGGTCTTCGCAGAGGTCACCGTCTTCGCACCAGTCGCGGACTTCGCAACAGGCACCGTCTTCGTCGAAGACTTGATGACCGGAACCGTCTTCCCCTTCACAACCGACTTGACTGTCACCGACGCTACTACTTTCGTCTTGCCGTTTCCGCTTGTCTTAGCGGTGGCGCTTTTTACAGGTGCGAGGCGGGAAACCGTCTTGGAGCCGGCGCGCGAGGCGCTAGCGGAGGTCACCTTTGGCATAGGCGGGCATTCTAACGAAACAGCGCATAAAACGCGAACTGCCACTCACTAATCCATGGGCGACAAGGAGTTACGTCATCGCCACTCATGCCTCGGATAGCGCCGTTTGAGCTCCTTCTTCACTTCCGGATACAGCCGCTCCCAGAAGCCCGGCAGATCCTCTGTCACCTGCACTGGTCGCCGATTCGGCCCAAGCAATTCGAGCACCACCTTCACACGACCACCAGCAACTGTTGGGTGTCCAACGAAGTCATAGAAGTCCTGAATCTTGCCGCGACCACGCGGCGGCTTGCCCTCGGCGTACTCAACTTTCATCTTCCATCCACTCGCAAGCGCGAGCGCCGCCGGCGCCGCACGCTCTACAAATTGCTGTTCGTCCCATGACAGTGCGCCGCGAAATATATCGAGCACCGGACGCGTATCAAGATCTGAAGCGCGCGCGCACCCCTGCGCGATTTCTGCTGCCAGCACGCCAAGATCATCAGCGTCATAGGTAATCAAGCCGCGCTCCGGAAACCACGCGGCAACACATCGCACCCGCGCGATCCACTGATCAACCGACTCGTCCCATGTTGCCGGCCGCAACTCACCACTCGCTACGCGCGTTGCCAATTCTTCGTGAGCAGCCGCCTTGGCCTCATGACCTCGCAATGGTCGAACGATCTGCGCAAAAACGATGCCGTCAAAGACGCGCTCTTCGAACTCGGCTGCCGCGCCAAGTTCATCACTGAAACGCACCTCGGTCTGCGTAGAAACTCGATCCGGCATTGCATGTTCCACCCACTCCACATCGAGCGGCGTGACCATTCCAAGCAACTGATGCAGTTGATCGCCACGCCCGCCCTCGCGCACCTCAAGTGCTAAAACAAAGCCAGAACCACGCTGAATACTGGTTGGATCGATACTCACCTTGCGGCGCCCTGGCATTGCGCAATGCGGCCGCTGCGCGTCCATCCGCCATCCAACATGATCAGCGAAGCCCGCCAGCAACGCCCGCGAAACGCGTGCAAATGAGTCGCCTTCAAACGCAGCGGTCGCGGCACTATTTGCCTGATCGCTCTGCACCACGCCACCGTGTGCCCCGCTATCCCGCCCCGCCGTGATCCGATCATCATCGCCACCCGACGCCGCGCGCACCAACTCACGCGCAGCAGACGCCACCTCGCGACAAGCTCCAAGCGACGCGTCAACACCCTCGTGCCGCGCGTTTCGAAATCCACTCGCCTCTACGCGCAACAGCAATTCTTCGCGCGCGCCAATATCACTCGGTGGCTCGCCGTCGGGCGTCAATCGGACCAATTGCGCCGGACCGCCGCTCTGCACAACATCACGGTCAGAAACAATCGCGCACCAACGCGCCGCGCGCTCAAGGACACCAAGCGATGCCGCTTCCACCAATACGCGACCAAGCCGCGGATGAACAGGAATGCGCGCAAGCCGCTTGCCAAGCGCAGTCAGCATCCCATCTGCATTGATCGCTCCGATCGCATCGAGCGTGCCACGCGCGCGCAACACTGCATCATCAGCAGGCGGATCAAGCCACGGAAATTTCTCGAACGGACCGAAGCCCATGGACAGCACCATCAACATGGATTCCGCTAGATCGATGCGCCGCACTTCCGGCGTTTCCGCCGCCGGTCGCTGTGCCTGTTCCCAATCCGTCCACAACCGCACGCATGCACCCGGCGCAGTGCGGCCGGCTCGGCCAGAACGTTGATCGGCACTCGCACGGCTGATCGCCTCGGTGCGCAATGCATTCAAACCGCGACGCGGATCCACACGGAATACGCGCGCCAATCCAGAATCAACAACCATGCGAACGCCCGGAATGGTGATCGACGTCTCCGCAACATTCGTCGCCACAATCACCTTGCGACGACCACGCGCTGCAGGCGCAACGGCGGCATCTTGCCGATCGGCGGGCATCGATCCGTGTAGCGGCACCACGTCGAACACGCTGCCTCCCGCAATCGCACGAAGCTCTGCGCGCACGGAATCCACAGTGCGATCGATCTCAAACGCACCCGGCATGAACACCAGTGCATCACCTTCATGCCCTTCATCAACGAGCCGGCGCACGGCGCGAGCGGCGCGCTCCCAAACCGGCGCACTTTCTGCGCCCGGCTCGTAGCGAATGCTCACCGGATACGCACGGCCCTCGGCGGTGATCACAGGCGCAGAGAGATACGCCGCCGCCTGCCCTGCATCCATCGTTGCACTCATCGCGGCAACCATCAACTCCGGACGCTGCTCGCGCGCGGCGCGCACTACTCCCAGCGCAAGATCAGCAAACACACTGCGTTCATGGAATTCATCAAGCAACACGCATCCGATTCCCTTCAACAGAGGATCGCGCTGCGCTTGACGCAAGAACACGCCCTCGGTGACAAATCGAATGCGCGTGCGCGGCCCGACCATGCGCTCGAACCGTGTTTGAAAGCCGACATCCTCACCGAGCGCCACGCCCATCTCTTCGGCAACGCGTCGTGCCGTCATGCGCGCCGCAAGTCGACGCGGTTCGAGCACCACGATTTGCCCATCAACAAGCCCAGATCGCGCCAATATCTGCGGCACTTGCGTGGTCTTGCCGCTACCCGTCGCGGCGGTCAACACCATCGCGCGGGCTGTTCGCATGCATTCAGTGATCTGTCCAGCGGCGCGTAGTACTGGCAATGCGGAGCCAACATGGACGGCATCAACGGCATCACTCGCACCCCCGCGGCGCAGTGGCAAGTCACCCTTCGCATTCGTGCGCGGGTCCGTCACTGCCCAGTCAGCATGCGCGTGCGCACCGCGTCCATGAAGCGTGATATCTGCGCCTGCTCCCTCGGGCTTGACGCGGGCTCTACTTCAGATTGCCAGAATCCAAGAAAGCGATCCGCGCCTTTGTCGCTCAAACTCTTGCCCTTCATCCGATCTCGCTGCCGCTCTTCGCCGCGCTTTGCTTCTGCGCGCGCGTTCGTCATGATGTCGTCGTTCGTACTCTCTGATTCCTTGCCAGTAGCAGTCGACTCTGCGAAGCGAAACCAATCAGCCACCCACTTGTCAATGAAGGCACCGCGCTCGCCAATCGGCAGATTTACATAGGTGGCGGCGCCTTGAATCAAGATGTCCTTGGCAAGAATCCGTACATTCTGTGTCATCTGCTCGCGCACCTTGCCTGTCACTCCAGACAAGAACGCGGCGGCCACCACGCTGTCTTGCTGGTTCATTCCGCGAAAGCGGCTAATGAATTGCTGCACGTATTTGACGCGCTCATCAACAGACAAGAGGTTGAAGTCGTCTGTTGTGAAGTACCCCAACACGTTGTCAACTGGCGAATCAAAGATGGATGGCGGGGCTTTCCAGCGGACCGCAAACCACCACCATGATCCACCCGCCAAGAGTGCCACCACCAGAGCTGCTGCCAGTGATGCAACAATCTGCGAGCGGTACGCATCCCAGAGTTCACTCATATCCATGTCGCGCGATCGAATAGATTCCATGAGATTCATGGTGTTGCTCCAGTTTCTGAATCCGCAGTGAGATCCAACGCCATACGCGCACTGCCGTCAATGTAGACGCCGTTGCGTTCCACGCCAACGCGGCGATGACGATCTTGACTATCGGTGAGCAATGGATACCGAGCGGCCTCGCGTTCAAAGAAGTCTGTCATTGCACGCGCCTCCGCATCCAATCGCACGGTCATCAGACGATCCATCGATGTCGTCGTCGGATCAAATGACATCAGAAGCGTCACAACGTCCACCTGCACCGCGGGCGTGTAGCGAAGCAACCCCGGCAGATACATGTAACTGGTTCCCGTAGAAAGCGATTCCTCATCTTGGTCAGCAGGACAAATCCATGATGAAGCATTTGCTGGCAAGAAGCCGGAGAGAAAGTTCGGCAGCCCACCATCGATGCCCGCATCGGTCACCACGGGCAAGAATTCACACATCGGCAGCCGACCTGAGTTCTGCTGTCGAAATGAATCAACCGCAATGAAATCTTGGCGCAGGTTGGACAGGCAACCCGCATTCTGACTTTCACGCTGAATAGCGCGCGCACTCGGCACGATGATCCCGATCAGCATCCCGATGATGGCAAGCACCACCAGCAGCTCAACAAGTGTGAATGCTCTCCGACGCATGCTTGCATTCTAGGCAGACCCGCTCACGCAGCAAACATGGCTTCCACGAATCTATCCGGATCAAAGGGCTGCACATCGTCGGGTGTTTCACCAACTCCAACGAGTTTTACCGGCACATCAAGCGCGTCGCGGATGGCCACCACAATGCCACCCTTGGCGGTGCCATCAAGCTTTGCAAGGAATATGCCGCTCACATCGCAAGCGGCTTTGAACGCCGTGGCCTGCAACACCGCGTTCTGTCCACTCGTGGCATCAAGCACCAAGAGAATTTCGTGCGGCGCGCCGGGGATCTTCTTGGCAAGCACATTCCTGATTTTGGTCAATTGCCGCATCAGATTGTCTTGAGTGTGCAGGCGACCCGCCGTATCCACAAGCAGCACATCCACGCCGCGTGCAATCGCTGCATCCGCAGCATCGAAAGCCACCGCTGCCGGGTCCGCCCCTTGCGCGCCTTTCACTAGATCAACACCCAAGCGGCGCGACCATGTTTCCAATTGCGCCACCGCGCCCGCGCGGAAAGTGTCCGCAGCTGCTAGCAACACCGTGCGCCCATCATCCTTCAAACTCTTGGCAATCTTTGCAACACTCGTGGTCTTACCAGCGCCGTTGATCCCCACAACAAGCACCACAGTCGGCTTTGAATCCGCCACGGCAATCTCGCGCGAACCAGATGCCAGTCGCGCCTTCAGTCGCGCCTTGAGAAATTCAATTGCATCTTCACCGCGCGGCACGCGGCCGGAGCGAAACTCCGTACGCAACTCTGCTGCGATCTCACGCGCGGCGCGCACTCCCACATCGGCCGAGACCAGCGTTCGCTCAATTTCGTCAATAAGCTCTTCGCTCAGCGTCCGACCATGCAGAATGGAACGAAACCCTGCGCCGAACACTTCAGCAGTCTTCTGCAAGCCACGCTTGATCGCATCGACCGCGGCGCGAAAGAACATCTCAGCCTTCCCCCACGGATTCCGCATCTTCAGCGGCTTCGCCTGCAGTCGCGTCGCCGCCTACGCCATTCATAATCTTGTCAAGCACCCCGTTTACGAATTTTCCGCTGTCTGCAGTGCCAAATTCCTTTGCTAATTCCACAGCATCGCTGACCACTTTGCGCGGCGGCTCCGATGATTGACGCAGTTCATACCAACCAAGGCGCAAGAGATTTCGATCAACAACAGGCTGTCGATGCGGAGGCCATTCGCGCGCCAGTGTGGCAATTTCGCGATCTGCGTCGTCATGGAATTCCCAGGCAAGTGCTGCAAGCGCAATACCGCGCTCAATATCGCCGCGTGATGCGTGGTCAATATCCGTTTCCGCCTGTGACATACCGACCAGCGCCGCATCCGAGCTTTGCCCCGCATCTAACTGGTACATCGCTTGCAGTGCGCACCGCCGCATCGCTAATGTGGCAGCGCCTTCAGGAAGGCGTTCGTGTCCGCCCGAAGCGCCCGCACCCGATGTTCGTTCATTGCTAGTCATTGACGGAGATCCTCGCACACGCGCACACAAGCGAGCGCCGCCTTCATTGCTTCTGCGCCCTTGTTTCCTAAGTCGCCACCGGCCCGCGCGCGTGCCTGCTTCAGATTTTCAACCGTCAACACGGCAAGACCAACTGGCTTGCCGCGCGCAACGGAAATTCGCGCCAACTCATTGGTAACGGCTTGTCCAAGATGTCGGTCATGCCGCGTCTCGCCGCGCACAATGCAACCGATCGCCACCGCTGCCGCGATGCCCGCTCGAGAGAGTGCTGTGTCAATGAGCAGCGGTATTTCAAATGCGCCAGGAGCCTGCAGGCGAACGATGTCCACTGCTTGGCCACCAAGGTGCAGAAACTCGGCGGTCGCCGCGGCTTCCATTGCCTCGGTGATCTCACGGTGATACCCGCTTACCACGATCGCCACGCGGAGTCCGCGCGCGTCGGCGGGAATGTTGCTGTCAGCCTTCATTTTCGGTTCGGATCTCTCGTGAATTCTCGGGCAACTGCCGAACTGTTTGGGAACTCTCCACAAACTCTCTCGCAAGGGCATACCGGCGGCATGCCCGGCGTCGGGCTGATGATCGTAGCAGCGCCCCGTTACCATGGCCCTGTGCGTCCTGTTGCTGAGCGCATCCTCGACGCGTTCCAACTGACACGGCTCTCCCTCGCGTTCGGCGCGGTATGCGAGCTGTGGCTGGTGACGCTGCTCACGCGGGCCGACCCCCGGTACGTGCACCTGCCGCTTTACCACATGCCACTCTGGAAGGCGCTGGTCTGCACCGCCGTAGTTGCGATCGGCTTGTTCAGTTTCGCCGCCAGTCTCAATGACCTTCTCGATATCCGCCATGATCGGCGCTTCAGTCCAGAGCGCCCCCTCGCTGCGGGTCGCATTCGAACTTCAAGCGCCGCGCTGCTTTCATTTGGCGCGCTCATGGCGGCGGTGATTTCCGCAAGCGCGCTCGGCGAGCCGGCGCTCATCCTGACCGTTGCCGTTGCAGCGGCCGTCATGTTCTACGACGCCATCGGTAAACACATTCCATCGATCGGCATCGTCACTATCGGTCTCGTCCATGCGGCGAACATGCTGATCCCCAACTGGACGCTGACTTTCACTCTGCCGATCTGGTGGTCCATGTCTCACGCTGTGGCCATCGCTGCCAGTGTGCATCGATATGAAGACAAGCGGCCCTACTTTGGCACCAAGCGAATTCTTTCACTGATCGCAGCATGGTTGTTCTGGTCGATCATCCTGCTTGGAGGCGGGGCGCTTGCAGCACGCAACTCCGCCGGCGGCTACTGGCCACAAGTAGCACGCGGCGATGAATTGATCGGATCGGGACCAATCGGCATCATCTGGCCAGTCCTCGCACTTGCCGGATTTCTGCTCCTCGTGCGCGCGAAAGTCGCAGGTTCGCCCGGTCCGGCTGGCGCTGAGCGCCTCCGTCGCTACGGCGCCATGTGGCAAGCCGTTTACGCCGCGGCATGGCTCATGGCAGCCGGACTCCAGGCCGAGGCACTGGGCATGGCAGCACTCGCCCTCGCCGGGATTGTGGCAATGACCTTGCTCAAAGAAATCAACGGATTGAGCGGACGCCCGATCAGTTGGCGGTGAATCGTCCGCCACTCAAGTAGCCTTCCGCGCGTGCCCCGCGCGTCACTCACCACCTTGCGAACCCTCTCCTCCCTTGTGGGGTGCATCGGCGTCGCGACGGTTCTTTCCACCGCACATGCGCAGGTGGAACGCGCGCGTGTCGAAGGTGATCGATTGGGCGGATTTGTCATTCCGACCGAGCCCGGCATTTGGCCAATCTCACTGCGGGCCACCAACGCTCATGTGTGGAAAGTTGATAGCACGCAACGCGTTTATCTCTCCGGTCGCGTCAGCGTAAACCTGGGCACCTACGACTTCACCGCCGAGCGCGCGGTCCTATGGATTGAACGCATACCGAGTGCCAAGGGACTCATCACGCAGATCGCCGTGTGGTTTCCAGAAACTATCGAGCCAACCAAAGCTGCAGGTCTCGGCGCAGGCGGATCAAACCTGTTCATCACTGCGAGTACCTACGGCGATGTCTCGCTCTCTGCAGTTCTCTTTGAACCAACTGCACCCGCTCCCAACGAAGACCTTGCGCGCGCACAGCAGCGGTTGGCCGCGTACCTCGTAGAACTTGCGGACAAGCCGCCTGCGCTTCGCATCCTGCCGGAAGTTCTTCGACCACCGCGGCCACCAAAGCCAGCCCCGATGGTGGTTGGCGAGAACGCGCCGCTCGACCCAAGCGTTGCTGCAAAAATTGAGGCTGCCGCGCAGCCCGGTGCAGCGCAATTGATGGCGCAGATGCCAACCGCTCCGAAGATTCCAGTGTTTGCTGGTGAAGCGATCGCCGGCTCATCGGCACGACCAATCGTCGCCCCCGACAGTATGGTGGCGTTCGCTGCTGAGCAAATTGACGCTGATGCAAAGACCGATCAAGTCGCCCTCACCAAGGGTGTCACCATTGATGTGCTGCCGCGTTTCGAAGGCGGGGCGTCGCGCGCTCTGCAAATGCGTGCTGATCGCGGCGTGGTGTTCCTAAAGAAGGGGACGCTCGGCGCACTCAAGGGCGGAAGCACCGAAACCAGCGCAGACTCGGTTGCCGGCATCTACCTCGAGGGCGACGTCTATGCCACCGATTTCAAATATGTGATTCGTGCGCGCCGCGCCTACTACGACTTTGCAACTGGCAAGGCGAGCATGGTGGACAGTGTCCTGCGCACCACTGCTCGGGGTGGCATTCCACTGATCGCGCGCGCTGCCGAATTGCGTCAGTATTCGCAGCAGCAGTTCGAAGGCAACGATATTCAAATCTCGATGAGTGAATTCTTCGAGCCACATCTTTCGATCGGCGCCGATCGCGCAACTATCACCGAAGCGGAAGGTTTCGACGGCGGGACAATCAGCAAACTCCGCGCTGAGAATGTGACATTCAAGACCGGATCAGTGCCGTTCTTCTGGCTACCGGAGTTTGCATCGGAAGGCGATATGACGCCGCCGATTCGCGCTATCGGCGGCAATTACAACGAGAAGACCGGCGCGCAGATCTACTCAGAGTGGGATCTGTTCTCTCTGATGGGAATTGCCAAGCCGCGCGACACCGACCTCAACCTTGTGCAGGAGGCGCTCACTAATTACGGCGCAGGCGGCGGCGTCAAGGGCAAAGTCTCTGGAGCCAAGATTGATGTGCTGGTGATTGATGACTTCGGAAATCCCGAACAAACATCAGCGGGCAAAGAAGTGGTGGCAAGCGACACTATTCGCGGAACATTCAACGTGAGTCGCGAATTTGATTTCTCTGACACTTCAAAGCTTCAGTTGCGGACGTCCTATGTGACCGATGAGAGTTTCCTGCAAATTTGGCGGCAGCAGCAATTTGCTACTGAGTTCCAGCGCGAAACTAGCACCTACTACGTAGACCGCGGCGATCGATCGGAATTCTCCGCGCTTGCCGCCGTCCCGACGAACGATGTCATCACCAACAGTTCGCAGTTGGCCTCCCGCCCGTATCAGGTGCGAAAGTTCCCCGAAGTTGCCTACAAGCGTTGGGGCGACACGCTGTTTGGCGATTCCATTGTCTGGCAGCAGGAATACAACATGAACCTGATGGCCTTGGAGTTCGGCGGTGGCTCCCAGGCGAGCACTGGCGTCAAGAACAACACTTTCAACCTCAATGGGCAGACATACGCCCCTGGCAAGACATTCACTAATTCGACCATGCTGTCGGATCTCTATGAGTCGAGTGGATACAACAGCGATACGGTCGCACGCATCTTTACGCGACAAGAGCTCTCCAGCACATTCGGCGGTAATGGCTGGAAATTCACGCCATTCACATCAGCCAATGTGTTTGGATATGTCAGCGGCGATCGAACCACCTATAACGAGAATGCGGAAGACTTCCGCGCCATCGTCGCTACTGGCTTCCGTTCGAGCGCAGACTTCTCTTCCAATTTCGATAAATTCGAAGTGGCCATGCTCGACCTGCACCGGATGCGACATGTGCTGACCCCCTATGTCAACACCTGGGCTGGCTACAACTCCGCTGACAACCTCGCCTATGCGGTGTACGACCAAGAGATGGAAGGTGCTACTGGCGGCGCCGCGGTTCAGGCTGGATTGAAGCAACGCTTGCAAACCATGCGCGGCGGACCGGGCAACTGGCAATCGGTCGACTGGCTAATGCTTGATGTTGGAATCATGTGGAACGAAAGCGGCGATGACCTCGCGCGCAACTACACCGATGGTGCCAAGTACAAGCAAAGTCTGTTCCCACAGTACTTCTCCTGGCGCCCAGAACTCAGTCAGTGGGGCCGCAATGCGTACGGCAGCTTCCAATTTGCAGCGAGCAGTTCGTTGACTCTGCGCGGAAGCCTCACATACCTCCTCGCCGATGACCTGCCATCCGAAGGCACTGGAGCCTTTGGTATCGCCAGCGCCGGACGTGGCTCGATCGGCGCGACCATGCAGCACTCGCCGGATGTTTCGACATTCATTGAGTATCGCGGCGTCAACAACTTTGCACCGAAGAGCATCTATCTGTCGGATTCGCTACTGTCGGGTGGCGTGAACTACCAGATCAGCAAGGCATACACCGTCTCATTCGTGCCCACGTACGACCTGCAAGAGAACGATTTCCGCCTGTTTACTGCGAACCTCAGCCGGGAAATGCCTGACTTCACGCTTCTTGCCACCTTTGGCTACGACGCAATTCAGGGTCAGTACTTTGGTGGCATCAATATTGCAATCGGCGGCAAGGCGAGCGCAATGCCATTCACCACGCAGGCAATCAATCGCTAATTGCGCGTGATTGGAATAGCTGCGAGACGCCCCATTCCTGTGCGCGCGTTAATCGAATAATTCTTCAGAACGCGCCGGCGGCTCCATGCCCACATGACGGAATGCTGCTGGCGTGAGCCGCCTGCCCTGCCGGGTGCGTGCCAAGAATCCAACCTGCAACAGGTAGGGCTCGACCACATCTTCAAGTGTCAGCGCATCTTCGCCAATGGTGGCGGCGATCGCCTCAAGCCCGGCGGGTCCGCCGCCGTAAGTCGTTGCCAAGGTTCGCAAGTAGCGACGGTCAAGTTCGTCAAGCCCGAGCGCATCAACGCCTTCAAGCGCCAGCGCATCGTCCACTACACGCGTGTCGAGTCGCCCCGATGCGCGCACTGCGGAGAAGTCGCGAACGCGGCGCAGGAGCCGGAGCGCAACGCGCGGTGTGCCACGACTGCGTTCGGCAATGGATTGCAGGGTGCTTGCAGAAATACCATCCATGCGCAACAACCCAGCGGCGCGCGCAAGAATCGCAACAATGTCCGCGACCGGATAGAAGCCGAGATTGTGCGCAATTCCAAATCGTGATCGCAATGCCTGCGTCAATAGACCCGAGCGCGTAGTAGCGCCAATCAGAGTGAACGGCCGCAGCCCGATCGTCACCACTTTGGAATTCATTCCGCTATCGACAGTGAAATCGATACGAAAGTCTTCCATCGCGGGATAAATGTATTCCTCAACTGCGGTCGGCAGGCGGTGAATCTCATCAATGAAGAGAACATCGTGAGCCTCCATCTTGGTGAGCGTGCCAATCAGGTCGGCAGCCTTGGTAAGAGCTGGGCCACTCGTCACATAGGCGCGCGTGCCCATTTCCGCAGCAATGACATGCGCCAGAGTGGTCTTTCCAAGTCCTGGTGGACCATGCAACAGCACGTGCTCCATGGGCTCGCCGCGCCCCTTGGCAGCTTCAATAGCAATACGAATCCGTTCAATCAGATCGCGCTGCCCGACGTACTCATCAATACGAACTGGGCGCAGCGCACCGGTCGCCTGTTCGGCGTCCGTTGCTTGTTCTGCTGCAGAAACGATGCGTTCGCGTGCCATGCCAACGAAGCCTGTCAGAACTGAACCTGCGGAGCATTGCGCTGCGCCGGATCATCCACTTCAAAGAATGGCATGTCTTGGAAACCACACATACGCGCGATGAACATCGCCGGGAACTGCCGCGCGATGGTATTGAACGTCTGCGCCGCGCCGTTGTAACCACCGCGAGCACCAGCGATTCGATTTTCAATCTGCGAGAGCTCGCCCTGCAGTTGCAGGAAATTCTGATTCGCCTTCAAGTCTGGATACGCCTCGGCCACTGCCATGAGGCGACCAAGTGCACCGCTCAGGCCTTGCTCAGCCTTGAGGCGCTCATCCATATTCATGTTGGGGCGCACGGCAGCAGCGCGCGCCGAGATCACACTCTCAAAGGTCTGCTTCTCATGTGCGGCGTAGCCCTTGACGGTATTGACAAGGTTTGGCACTAGGTCATGGCGACGCTTCAGCTCAACATCAATTCCACTGAAAGACCCTTGCGCGGCAATGCGCGAGCGTGTCAGTGAGTTGTAAACCCCAATGCCCCACAGCACCAGAATGATTGCCAAGACGGCGATCAGGCCAATCATTCCAAGCGCGACGACTGTGATTCCACCCATCGAAGTCCTCCTTGCGCCAACGAATGCTGGCGACGGCGTAAACGATACCCCAATCAGCGCTTCTGGCCTGCTGAAGAAGCGTCCATCCGCAACACCGCGGCAAACTCTGCAGCAGTCACCGGAGTCACGCTCAGCCGATTTCCCTTCTGCAGTGCTGCCATGGACTTCAGGGCTGCTGCGGTGCGCAGCTCGTCAAGGGTCACTATGCGGCTGAAGCACTGCACGAACTTCAGGTCGCGCATCACCCAGCGCGGTGCGGCGCGCGTTGACTTCGGGTCGTGGTATTCGCTCTTGACATCGAACTGGGTCGGATCGGCACGCGGCTCGCCCACCACCTCTGCAATGCCTGCAACGCCGGTTGGGTCCGCATTGGAGTGGTAGATCAACACACGATCACCCGCAGACATGGAATCGCGCATGAAGTTGCGCGCTTGGTAATTGCGAATGCATTCCCAGCCTGTGACGCCGTCACGGCGCAAGTCCGTGATGGAATAGACGGACGGTTCGGTCTTGCAAAGCCAGAAGGCAGTCATGCCCTGAGGATATGCTCGTTACAGATGCTCGCCGCGATAATCAGCGCCGCACTCCTGACCGCGCCGCCTGTCGCGGGGGCGCCAGCAGCCGCACCGGCGGCCGCGACCACACCGCCGACCACCGCCACACCGCCGACCACCGCCACGCCCTCGACCGCAAAGACACCGCCAATCGCGACCACCCCGCCGGCACCAACCCCCGCCGAATCACTCGCCGCGCGCCCCGCCCATGGCAGCGGCGCGAACCCAAGCCGCGACGCGCGCACCGCCGCTCGAAACACCGCCGAGTCTGAACTCATGGCAACCCTGGTGCCTGCGCCATTCACCGACGAAGAGATACGCGCCGCCGCAACGGCTCTCGGCGCGCAGCCAGGTGCTCGAGATTCCGTCGACTCATTGTTGCTGCGGTACGAGACGCTCACCAAGGAGCCGTACGAGAACGCCTCGTCCGCTGTCCATGCACGACTGTCCGCCGCATTCAGAAGTTCAACCGCTACTGGCTCTCTTGATCCGATGCCCGGCCCCGAGCTTGCAGCGCTTCTTGAAGCAACTAGCGAGTGGCGCCGCGCGCTTGCTGCGGCAGACATGCAACTATTAACAAGTGCGGCCACACTTCGAACTGGTGAACCAACACAGTCCCCCGGTCTCGCGCTGTATGTGCGCGTTGTCAAGCGCGACGATGTCCCTGCAACCGACCCGGCCGCCGCTGTTCGCTTGCCCGATCTACTCACTGAATCGGGACTTACTGGTATTGATCGCCGCCGCATCGAAGACGCACTGGAACGGCATTGGACGCGCATGGCAACCGTGATTGCCGCGCGCCGTGTTGAGTTGATTACCACCGCCCTTGAACGAGCACGCCTCGAGGAATCGTGGGGTCCCGCGTGGGAACTCACCGCCACACAGACCACTATTGACGAGCGCACACGACTTCTCGACCAGTTTGCCGCACGCGACCGCGCTTCGGAAGCACCGCTGCGTGCCGCTAATCATGATGCTGCGATCGCGCTCTTGCGATTGTTGCCTGCGCCGTCCGCTGAACTCGTTCGTGATGCAGCTGATCGTTCTATCTGGCCATGGATCTTTGATTCTGAGACCGCTCTTGAACAATCAGTAGCGCGCGCCACGGCAATCGCTGGTCCATCGCTTGGCGAACCACTGACCGCCATGATGTACGACCTGCAGCAGCGGCTGACTGCGTCGCGCCACGAGCTGAGCAAGCGCGCCGCAAATTCTGAGGAGCTTGATGCAATCGTTGCGAGCGCACAGTCCGGTGCACCGCCTCGTGATGTTGTTGCGCTGCTCGCAGCCCAGCGCCGGTTGCAAGAGTTGATCGACAAACGACGCCGACTCGTGCGCGACACCGCGGTTCGCATGGAACAGGCGTCCGCAGGTGATCCGCGCACCCGAGCAATATTCGCTGAGCGAATCACCGCGTGTGATGCCGAATCGCGAACCGCGCAATGGCGTTTGAAAGGGATTGATGAACGGATCGCGCAACTCCGCGCGGGCGATGAAACCGATACTGACATGGATTCCCCTCTGCCAGATGATGGCCGCCCGAATAATCGGTGAACGAGCGGGAACGAGCGGGAATCAGCATGAAGCAGCATGAACATGAATAGACCAACCCGAACCATACGGATTCGCCGCCACGCGTTCGCAGCACTCGCATTCGCTGCCGTATGTGTCACTGCGTTCATAGCAGGACCCCAGCTGACAACCGCTGCTCCGCCAACAGTAGTCGCGCCAACAACTCCAGCTCCAGCTACAACACCCGCCCCGTCCGCTGTCGCCGCGCCGCTCGTCGCACGCGTCGAAAGCGCGCGCGGAACATTTCGAATCACGCTCCGTGCTGCTGAGGCACCCATCTCCTGTGCGAATTTCGTGAATCTCGTACAGCGCGGCGTCTACGACCACAGCGCGTTTCATGATTGGACGCGCGTTCTCCGGCAGAGCGGTGGTCCCGGACAATCGTTCGACCCGGGCTACACCATTCGCCGCGAATTCAGCGCGAAACTTATGTTTGAGGGGCCAGGCATGGTGGCTATGCAGAAGGCCCCGGACGGCGAGCACGCGCACGGGACACAGTTCTTCGTGACCGTGAAGGAACAGTCGCGCTGGAACCTCGACATTCCAATATTCGGCACCGTTTCATCCGGCCAAGAGGTCGTCGATGTCATTGAAAAAGGCGACGGCATTACTCGCATCGTGATCGAGGGCGATCCCGCCCCGCTACTGCAACGTTTCGCTAAGGAAGTGGCTGCCTGGAACACCGCGCTCGACGCCGCCATCATTCGCGCAGAATTGCCCGCACTTCGAGCCCCTTCAGAAGGATCAACGACTCCAGTTGCTCCGGTAATTCCATCCGCTCCATTCCCTCCAAGAACACCGGCAACCCCTGCGTCTCCTGCAGGCTCACCGCACTTTTAATTCCAACTCTGGCCCTTCGGCCATTCAGCGCTGTGTTGCCGTTCGGCAAGCGCAATCAGCCTTTCTAAATCAACAATCGCATCGCGCACAATGCCTGCACGCCGAAATGCATTCGGCTCAGCGAGCAATCGATATCGATCTTCTGCATTCCGCACCAATGCATAACCAGCTACTTCGATCGCCGCATGGGTCGGAACATCATCGCGCGCAAACCAATCCAATACATGTCGCGCCGCAATCACTCGCTCGAGCCGCGGTCGCGCTAGCAATGCGTGCATGGTTCGACGCACGCGCAGCATCGCCGGTCTCACTCCATCAACTGGTTCAAGCGGCTTGAGTTCTGCCATGCGGTACGGCCGCTCATCATCTGCTTCATGCATTGCCACAATCCTTGCCCGCGCCACCCCGTGCAACATGATGTCGTGACGCCCATCAGGCAATCGACGATGCTGAACAATGCGCCCAACGCAGACCACAGGGCGTAACTCCGGCGCATCTGCGTATGAATCCCGCCACGCTTCGCCATGGAATGTTGCCATCGCAATAGGCGCTGTGTGCTCAAATTCACCGGTCAAAGAATGACCAAGCGCATCGAGCACCATGCGTCGGTAGCGCGGCTCAAACACATGAAGTGGCTGTAACGCATGCGGAAGCAACGACACCGTCGGCAGCGGAAAGAGCGCTACCGGCTGTGAGAAGTCAACTGCATCGGCATCGAACATGAAAGCAATGGTAGGCAGCCCGCGCTCAGGGCGTTCGAGTGCGAAGTTCAATACAGCCCTCACCACGCTCGCGTCGGATGTCCCGGCGCTGACCGAGAGCCTCGCGCCACGCGTTCAGTACCCCCAATCGCTCTACCGTGGCGACCGCAGTGCTTCCCATCAAGTCGCACTCGGCAGCCGGAACAAGCCCGTCCGACAGAATTTTCATGCGCCGCCACAATTCGCGCCGCTGACTGCGCAGTGGGTTCGATGCATCCACCAAACGATCGTGAGCTGTCTGTTCCTCTTCGCCCATGAACGCAATCGGCGGAGCTTCAAGGACGGCGGTGCCCAGCCGTCCCCATTCCTGCCAGAAACCAGCAAGATCAGCAACTGTTGCGGAGCGCCGCTGCATGCGAGGGACAACAAACGGAAGGCCAAAGAGATCAACATCAGCGCCACTCGGCGCGCGGCGGAGATCAAGCAGACGACGCACGTTCGCAAGCGCATCTTCATAGCGATCGAATCCCATGGTGTCGCGGTACGTATGGGCGCATGCTGCATGCAGCTCCACGCTCACAACATCAACGCCGGCGTCAACCATTGCATCCATGACTCCAGACGACGCGAGCAATTCGGTGCGAACATGGACCGCCCGAACACCGGCATTCTTTGCCATTCGGATAAATGTCGGAAGCTCTTGGTGACGCATGGGATCACCAAGCCCTGCGAAACTGATCACCACATCGCGCGCATCAATCAACTGCTCCAAAATGCGTTCCATGAGCGCATGCGTCATCGGCGGTCGCTGAATGGTTCCGTAGCGATGCGGACTTGCGCTGCCATTGGCAAATCGGCCTGTACAAAGTTCAATAAGCAAATGCTGCGGTACGAATGTTGGCAGCGCTGCATATTGCCGTTCCAGCGCAGGAATAATTTCCGACCATCCTGGGAATGCGCCACCAGTTTCGGGCAGTATCGGCTCAAGCCCGCGGCGCATCCGAATCTTGGCGCGCGGCGAATCAAAGATTGCGCGCACTGTTGCAATGCGCGCTGCGAACGGCGCGTGCACCACCCAGCGCGGCGCACTACGCAAGTCATAATTCCACTTGCCACGCAAGCCCGCCATTGCACCGACGGTTGCGCCGGCACCTCGTTCCGCTAGAAATCGCAGCGCATCAAGACCAGCGGCACATGGCGAGAGCCCGGGCGGCGCGTCGCCAAAGACCACCCCGCGACGACCAACAGCCTCAAAGCGCGCCGCCACATCCTCAATGCCCGCGCCGCCGTCAATAAGTACGAGTGGCCAGTCAGCGCCAACAATCAATGCTCCGTCGATTCGGCGCGCCGCAAGACATTCGGCAATCGCATGCGGAGCCAGCATCTCATCAAAGACCGTGCTTCCGCCGATGCCGCCGCCCCACATTGAGTCGCACCACAGTCGGCTCGCGGCGATCGCTTGCCATTCCGGGCCGCGCAATGAACCGGCACATCCCTCGACTTCCAATGGAACGCGAACGCGGACGTTCTCCAAGAGAGCCGTCATGGCTTCTGGTGCGTCAGTGAGCACAATGATGCGCTCAATACTGGGCGCGCTTGCCATACGTTCAACGGTTCGCGCAAGCACGGGGCGGCCACCAAATTCACTGTCAAGATGGCGCGGAACACCAGTGCCACCGTATTGCGAATCAGCAACAATGACTCCCACAATGGATCGCGCCTGTCGCGGCGGACCGATATTGATATCTATGCGCGGCGCTGGCTGTCGACGCGGAAGCGGGAGCGGACGGCGCACCACCGCATGGCGAAGAAGTACTTCGCTGATGGGCATTTCTGCTGCATCTGCAACAATTCCAGCGCCTGCATCAAGTACCCGCAGCCCAGCTTCGCGATCTGCGCTCACAAATGCACGCACCCGCCGCATAGCCGAGTCATGAAATTCGCGGCGCTGCATGCCTAAGCGCCATTCAAGTGTCGCAAGCGTGATGAACGGATTCAACTGCGCACTCCATGCGGAGTCGAGCGCAGTGCCACGTGCGTGCCACACCCCATCAAGCCCCAATGGATCAACGCCCACCAATGCCACCGGATCGCAACCGATATGACGCAACAATCGATGCGCGCGTTCCTCCGCACGACCAGCGCCGAGCGATCCGAACTGCGTCGAGTCACCGCCTCCTTCACCAGTCAAGCGGATCGGACCACTCCACCACCGCTGTGCCGCGGATTCCAGGACTGCCGGCACAAAGAGTGTGGTGCTCGAAAGGAGCCGCGCGGGCAACTGCCCAAGAATCGCTTCAAGATCCGGTTCCTCAACACCCAGCACCACCGCGTCCGGAGCAATGCCCGCAGCAACCAGCGGCCGCAGTGCGCCGGCCGTGCACACCATGATGTACTTGCCGCGCGGTCCTGAATCCGCCAGCGCGGGAAGCGCCTGTGCGAGCGAAGGTCCCTCAGCAACCAACACCCCCAACGAGCCAGCGCACACCGCGGAGAGTTCCGCAACGCCATCAAGAGGTTGAGAGGTGGGAACAGAAGCCATGGCCGCTATAGGCTACGAGCGCAGAAGGCCGGGCGCAGGACTGCCGCGACCCGTACCCCATTATGAATCTTGAACTTCCATCCTCACCACTTCTCGTCACGCTCTTCGCTGAAAGCCCGTGGACCATCGTGTTCCCAATGCTCACGATCGCTGCGGCGCTGGCATGGTGGGGCGCGCGCACTGACCGCGTTCGCGCCATCCTTGCCGGAGTGGCCATGATGTTCTGCGCTGCAGCAATTCTTGCGCTTGCGGCCGTTCAAGTCTCCCCCGGCGAGCACGCCCAAGTGACCGTTCGCGCACTGGTAGCCGCTGCTGAATCTGCTGACCTGCCAAGATTGCGAGCCTGCTTCGCGCCCGACGCATCGATGCACTACGGCGGTCCAGAAAGCCCGGGCGATGACATTGAACGCCTCATGCACGCGGCCGAAAGTCTGAGCGGCAAGCACCGTATCGAATCCAACACGATCACGGAATTTTCCATTGCAACGAAGGACGCCAGTACTGGCATCGTGATGCTCGGTTGTCGCACGACGACCGCTTCAAGCTATGGCGCCGTACCAACGCGCTGGTGGATTGAAGTACGCCGCCAAGCAAATGGCGAGTGGCTGATCGACCACCTCGCATGGATCGAATTGCTAAATCAAGTGCCCGCGCGCGGAGTACTGTGAGTGTCACTTGCCCTGCACAGCAGCGGCAATTTCACGAACAGCACGCTCAATTCCAGCAGCATCAACATCACGATGCGTCACCGCACGAACGCGCTGCGGATCGAGCCCCATCATCCGAACACCCTTGGATTCCAAGCGCGCACACAGGGCCTGCGCCGTTCCGATAGCAGGATCGACATGGAAGAACACCATGTTGGTAGGCGTTTCTTCTGCACTGACATGCGGGCGCAATCCACGCAATGCAGAAATTCCACGCGCGAACGCCTTCGCATTCGCATGGTCGTGCGCCAAGCGGTCAACGTTGTGCTCCAGTGCAAAGATCGCCGCAGCAGCAAGCAGACCACTCTGCCGCATACCGCCTCCAAACATCTTTCGAAATCTCCGCGCGCGCTCAATGAACGCTGCTGGACCAACAAGGGCACTTCCGACCGGGCATCCCAGTCCCTTGGAGAAGCACACACTTACCGTATCTGCATGCTTGGCAAATGCGCCGGCCGAGTAACCACTAGCAACGCACGCGTTAAAGAGACGCGCGCCGTCAACGTGCACGTGGAGACCATGGGCATGCGCCTCACGCGCCACGCGCTCCCAGCGATCCATGCCCCACACCGTTCCGCCCCCGCGATTCTGCGTGTTTTCCGCAACCAGCATCTTGCTCACCGGGTGATGAATGTTGCGCGTGCGAACGGCGGCAGTCACGTCGCCAGCATCAAACAAACCACCATCACCGCGCACGGTCCGCACCATGGCGCCACTCAACGCCGCTGGTCCGCCAGTTTCGTAGTGAATGATGTGGCTCTCTTCATGCGCAATGATCTCATCGCCCGCGCCGCACGCCACGCGAATCGCCAGTTGGTTTGCCATGGTTCCACTTGGAACAAACACCGCTGCTTCTTTGCCTAAGCGCGCCGCGATCATTGCTTCCAAGCGCGCGACGGTCGGCTCATCGCCAAGCACGTCATCGCCAAGCGGAGCGGAGCGCATCGCATCCCACATCGCCGCGCATGGCTGGGTGACAGTGTCCGAACGAAGATCGACCGAATGTTCAACGTGGTTCTGCATACCTGTCACTCTTCTTAGCTACCAAGCGCGCGTCAGAAATTCAAAGCATGCATGTCTGCCGGAACAAACTTGCCGTCCTTGCGCACAATCTCTCCATCAAACGCCACCGTTCCGCCGCCGTATTCAGGGCGCTGAATGCACACCAAATCCCAATGGATTTCGCTGCGATTGCCATTCTCAGTCTCCTCATAGCAGCGGCCCGGCGTGAAGTGGAAACTGCCGGCGATCTTCTCGTCAAACAGGATGTCCTTCATCGGATGCATGATCAACG
>CANJHD010000020.1 GCA_947474065.1 Planctomycetaceae bacterium | reverse complement strand
CCTGCACGAACTTCTTAATGCCAGCAATTCGACCGCGCTCAATGAGATGAAGCGCCATCGCCATGTTGGCAAAGAAGTAACGCCCGGGGTTCGCCTGATTGGCTCCGATGCCGCCAACTTCCGCGGCAAGGTGAATCACCACGTCGGGACGCGCGTCGCGGTACACGCGGTCAACATCGGCCTCGTGGGTCAGGTCATAGTCGCGGCGGCGAGGGATAAAGATGTCGGTCACCCCGCGCGCACGGAGGCGTTCAACCACAGCGCGACCAAGAAAGCCGGCCCCGCCGGTGAGGAGGATGCGGGAGGTGGGGAGGTTCATTCTCATTTCATTGTCTCACGAATGGGGATTCCTGTGCGAGCACATGTCTGCAACTAGGATGGCACTCGCATGAAAAAGGCACTCATTACAGGAATTACGGGTCAAGACGGCAGTTACCTTGCGGAACTGCTCTTAGGCAAAGGCTACGAAGTCCACGGCATCGTCCGACGTAGTTCCAGCTTCAACACCGCGCGCATCGACCACATCTATCAGGATCCGCACCAGGCCGGCAGTCGCCTCAAACTTCACTACGGTGATTTGAACGACGCAAACAACTTGTCGAACATCATCCGCATGGTCGAGCCAACCGAGGTTTACAACCTCGCGGCGCAAAGCCATGTGCGCGTCAGTTTCGATATGCCGATCTACACCGCCGACACTGACGGCGTCGGCGCACTGAAACTGCTCGAAGCGGTCCGCGTGTACGAAGTGCAGAGCGGCCAGCGCGTTCGCTACTACCAGGCTTCCAGCAGTGAAATGTACGGCAAGGTGCAGGAAGTTCCGCAGCGCGAAACTACACCGTTCTACCCCCGCTCACCGTACGGATGCGCCAAGGTCTTCGCCCACTGGATCACCGTGAATTTCCGTGAGAGTTACGGCATGCATGCTTCATGCGGCATCCTCTTCAATCACGAGAGTCCACGTCGCGGTGAGACATTCGTCACCCGCAAGATCACCCGTGCAGTCGGCCGCATCAAGCTTGGTATGCAGAAGAAGTTGTACCTCGGCAACATCGACGCCCTGCGCGACTGGGGCTTTGCCGGCGACTACGTGGATGCCATGTGGCGCATGCTGCAGCAGGATCGTGCCGATGATTATGTGATTTCCACCGGCAAGATGATCAGCGTGCGTGAGTTCTGCGAGCTTTCGTTCGGCCACCTCGGCATGGACTACAAAGATTTCATCGAGATCGACCCGCGCTACTACCGCCCGGCTGAGGTTGAGCAACTACTCGGCGACAACTCTAAGGCGCAGAAAGCCCTTGGCTGGAAGCCCACGGTTGATGTAAAGACGCTCGCCACCATGATGGTGGAAAGCGACCTCGAACTCGCGAGACGGGAGAAGACTCTTCGCGACGCAGGGCATGACGTTCCGGATGCTTCGGGGCATGATCAGTAAGCGAAGTTAAATCTTCACTCACTTCAAAGTCCCCAAATACTCCACCACATCCCGCACCTCGCGCGGGGTGAGCACGGTTCCCATTGCCGGCATGGCGCTAATCGGTCCAAACCCCTGCGCCACCTGCGCGTTTGGATCGATGAGGCTCGTAAGCAGACCCTTGCGGTCATAGCGGTTCGCGACGCCCGCAAGGCTCGGCGCCGCGTGGCCACCAGTGCCTTCAATCATGTGGCAACGAAGGCATGCGGCCGCGCTATTGAAGTTCACCACTTGTCGGCCGCGCTCCACATCGCCGCCTTCAAGCGTCAAGAGCCAAGTGCCAAGCTTGTCATTCGCAGTCAGACTGTTCGACCACACAGTGGCCTTCTCCTTGAGCTGTGGTCGCTTTGCCACTGCATCGATTACATCGATCGAAAGCGCAGGCGGAAGCGTGCCAGCTGCCATTGAATCCACTAGTCGGGCAAGCGCCGCATCGGTCGCGGCGCCTTCGGTGGCGCCAATTGCAGCAATTGCAGCCTGTTTCTCAAACGTCGTTCCGCCAGAGATTGCTGCATCAAGCATCTCCTGTCCGCGACTGGGATCAATACGAACCAGGATTCCGCGAGCCTGCGCGCGCAGTCGTGGCTCGTCAGACACGAGAGCAGCATCTACTGCCTGCCCAAGCTTCGCATCGCGGTCCTGCGCCAACTGCATCAGGCACGCCACGCGCTCTTGTACTGGCTTCGTATGGTCAAGCACAGCGGAAAGTGCGGCACCACTATCCATTGCAACGCCGTACTTGGCTGCGAGCTCGCGGGCGATAGTGCGCACAGCGCTCGGACCGTTTGTCGCCAGACTCGGAATACGTTGTTTCAGGACAGCAACGTACGCCTCCTTTGAGCGCGCAGTTGCGTCCACTGGACGCCAGTGTCCATTGACACGGTCGCGCGAATCCGGCGTAAGAAACCCCGCCAATGCATCCATCGCCTCGATCCGCGCCGCTGGCGCTATCGCTGGATTGGCAGCGATGGCCGCGATAGCTGCCGCGTTCGCAGGTGTTCCTTCGCGCACATTCTCATTGATCACTCTGCGCAGCAGCGGCATAGAACTTGTATCGCCCATGAATGAACCAATCGGCTGCTCCTTCTTTCCATCAGGATGCACCACGCCGACTGCTAAGTGATTTCCACCGCCGCCCTGGAACGAACGCGCTTCGATGTACGCGCTGTCGCCCGCCTCCAAATGCACCGTTGCGAATTGCCCGGGCTGCGACTCCCAATCGCCAGGATTCACATAGTTGTCTACCTTTGCAACCTGCTTGGCGGCAGCCGGATCGCCCTTTGCAGAAATCATTAACACACTGTCGTCATCGCTTGCAACGCTAAAGACGTAGTCGCCGGTGGCAGGAACCTTGAAAGTCCCGCGCACGCGTTGCACATAATCGTTTCCAGCCTTTGCAAATCCACTGCATTCATCGAGAAATTCAGAGCGATCCGCCTTGGTTGACCAGATCGGGTCATTGATAAGTTGCGCAGCGCTGAAGCCCTTGCGGTTCTTCCACATCTCACGCTCCCAGGTCGCCTGATTCTTCGCTGCAGTCGCTTCGGTTGCAAGAGCGCGTTCATCCGGCGCAAACTTCGCAGCAAGCGCGGCAAGTGCCGACTCAGCCTCTGGAATCGGAAGATCATTGATCGCGCGTGCAGCCTCAGTTGCCACGCGCAGGTCTGGGTCATGTAGCAAACGCGCAAGTTGCGGATCGCGCGTCATGCGCATCGCAAGGACAGCCGTGAGCCGAGTCTGCGGAAACGGATCGGCCGCAAGTTCCTGAATCTTGTCCGGCTGATCCATGCCAACAAGTCCCATCACAGCAGCATGACGGAGGAACGGATCTTGATTCTCGTTCTCCCACGCCATCGCGGCAATGTTCTGGATAGCCGACAGGTGCTTGATCTTTCCAAGCGCTATGGCAGCCTGTGCGCGCACGCGAAGATCTTCATCGGTAAGGAGCGAAATGAGCGCGTCGCCAGCCGTGGCGATGCGTGCATCACCAGCGAGGCGCGCTGCGAGCCGTCGAATTTCCACATTCTCGTCAGCAAGCCGCGCCACAATTCCCGCATCAGCCTTCGACAGGTGTTGCCCCGTATCAGCCGCGTGGCGTGCCTGTACACCGAGTGCCCACAGAGCATGAAATCGAGGCTCAAACGGTCGACCTGCATCGGCAGCGACCTGCACCAAGGAGTCGGTGACCTTTGCGCCACGCCGTGCAAGTTCCAAGTGCGCGCGTTGACGAATGCGAATATCCGGATGAGCCAAGCATTGCAGAAGAAGCGACTCGGCTTGCTTACTGAATCCATCACGCACCAGATTCTGAGCCGTGCGAATGTTGACATCTTCGATGAGCGCAGGATCCCACACAGTAAAGACCTGCCCAGTGTGATCGCTGTACCAGCCATTGGACCAGTCGCTGATGTACATCTTTCCGTCCCAACCAAAGTCAACATCGGTTGGTAAGACATCTTTCACAAACTGGTGCGAATCAGTGACTGTGTATCCAGCACCATGAGGCTCCACCGCAAAGGAAAGAATCTGGCTGTACTCATCACCGCCTAAGAAGTCGCAAAGAAAGAAATGATTCTGATATCGCTCGGGAAGGCCAAGTCCGGGGTAAAACGCAAGACCAGCGGGACCGTCAGCGAGATGTTCAATCGGCGGCAACGTCCATGCTGGGCGCACCGGATCTGCTGCGTCCCACTTCCACCACGTGTGCTCTTGGCTCCACGGCCCGCGTTGATTCGCGCCCTCAAGCGTCTGGTAGTTCATGTCCCAACCAGTCTCACCGCCCTCCATGATGTAGACGATGCGCGCACGATCGCCGCCATCAGAATTGTTGTCGCCGGTGAAGAGGTCACCCCATTGATTGAAGGCCAATTCCTGCGGATTTCGCAGCGAATGCGCGAACACTTCAAGGTGTGAGCCATCCGGTTCGCAGCGGAACACAGCACCGGTGAAGGTGCGCGAAAGCTCCTTGCCTTCCTTGCTGCGAATGCGGTAGCCGCGGTCTCCGATTGACCAATAGACGCGGCCATCGGGGCCTTGCACGAGACCGTGCATGTCATGACCGCGCAGGGCGGTGCGGATGCCGAACCCAGTGAACATCTTCTCACGCACGTCAGCAACGCCGGTGCCCTTAGTGTCTTGAAAGCGCCACAGCGAAGGAATGCACGTGTACCAAACAGAGCCATCGATGACCGCGACACCAGCGCCGGTGCCGTCGAGTGGCTCATTCATCGGACCACTGAACGAAGTGACCTTGTCAGGAACGCCATCGCCGTTTGTATCAATAAGATGCGTGACCCGATCCTCTTCCTTGCGGTAGTAGTCCATTCCGCCCTCGCGCTTGGACGCCCACTTCTCATACATCTTCAGGCGGTCCTCGACGGACTGCAGCTGCAGATCATCCTCAAGCCAGAACTTGGAGGAGCGATTGTCTTCGACACCCTTCTCCTGCCGGAAGGACTCAGCGATAAAGAGCGAGCCGTCGTCAGCGACGCAGAAGGAGACCGGGTCTTGGACGAGCGGGTCTTGGGCGAAGAGGGCCCAGGAGAGCGGGGGGAGGGGGATGATGGAGGGAGCGGCGGGAGGCGGCGTGGCGGCAGAGGCCGCAGTGTTGGTGGTGCCGGTGCCTGTGCCCGATGGAGCAGCTGAAGGCATGGGCGACTGGGCGATGAGCGCGGCGGCGAGCAGCGGAAGGGCGGGGAGTGAGGGCATGGTGGTCGGGAAAGCGTAGGTGGGGCGAGAGGGCACGTTAGAGAGCGTTTACCGCCTGCCGAGGCGGAAGTTGCTTGGGACATCCTGTGGATCCCGCAGCTCGGCGGTCGCTGCGGCGTCGCCACAGCGCCGGCCGGTGTCCCACTGCCCGACGAGTCTCATACGATGACGGTGCCAATGGACTTCGTGCTAGTAACACACACGCGCTGGTCAGAATCGCCGCGAATTCGGCACCAAGTGGCTCGCCTATTGAGGGATGCGGGGCATCGAGTGTTGTTTGTCGAACGTGCGGACTATCCATGGGCAGGAACTTTGCCTTCTGCAGTGGAAGTTGAGCCTGGAATCACGGTGATTCGGACGACGCGCCTCATCCATCACCAGTTTCGGGTGCACTCTTCACTGCACCGCGTCGATGCCCGGCATGTGGCGCGCCAGCTTCGCACTGCGGTAGAACAGTGGAGCCCGTCACCCAACTTCACCGTGGTGAATTTCACCCACGATGGGTGGTTCCTCCGTGAAACCTTCCCAGGGCACCGCATTGTTACGGTGATCCATGATGACTTCGAAGCGCAGTCGCGGCTGCCGTTCTCTGGCCACATCACGTGGGCGCTCGAGCGCACCTGCCGCAACAGTGACACAGTACTAGCCGTCAGCGAGCCCCTGCGCGAACGCCTTACTGCATGGTGTTCGCCGGAGTTGTTTCTGCCATGGGCGGTCGTCCCTTACCGAACTCCAACAAGTACGGCACTTACTCGTGACACATTGCTCTTCTGGGGTTATGTCGACAATGCAATTGACCTTGATCTAGCCAAGCGATTCGCCACCGAATTAGCATTGACCAGACCAAACCTGTCGATTCGATTTGTTGGTCCGACGCAGACCAGAGGTTCGCGCGAGCGAATAGTGAAGACATTACGACCGTTCCCCAATATTTCCATCGTCGGCCCGACGGCTCTTGATGATTTGCCACTCGAGAGAACATTGGCAGCAATCCTTCCTTATCGTCGCTCAGTAGCGGTAGATGCAGTAACGATAGCTAACAAGACTATGCAACTGCTAGCGCGCGGCCTCCCACAGATGATCAGCGGAATGCCACGGTTTATACAAACGGAATTCGTGGTGCGAATGGATAGCGCTGGAGGTTTCGCAACGGCGCTCGCTGCGTGTGAATCGGGATTTGATGGCATGCAACTTGCGATTCGGGAATTCTGCGAACAGAATTCCCCGGCAACTCGGCTGTCGGCGCTAGAGGGCGCGAAGCAGTAGATTTCTGATCGGAAGCGTGCTGCTATTTGCGACTGCGGGATCTATGGCAGTTAGTGCGCGGGCAGAGGTTAGATGTTCAGCGGTTCCCGAATTGGTGGTTCTTTTCTACTACCTCATATGCCTCAAGTAGTTTCACTACCTCCTGTTGCCAGCTTGGTGGCGAGAAGGTCATAGTCGCCTTCCCTTTGTGAATCGATTCCTTGGACCAAGACTCAACGGCTTGGCGGATGTTGGAACTGATTTAGCTAGTGGGTACTCGGAAGCAAATCGCTTTAGCTCCTTTGCATCAGACACGAGCAGACCCAGGCCAGCCGCGCTGTACTCGAAGACGCTGTTCGGGCGAGAATTTTGGTAACTCGCGGACGCTCCGTCGGGCAGAAACACTCCTACGTCAGCTCCTCGTAACAGCGTAATCAGTTCAGCTTGGCTCACCGCGGGGTGAAAGAGTATGTTTGGGTATCGGGACGCCGCCGCCACGACATCGGGTTCTAAGAGCCCAAATCCGACGAACGCGATATGAAAATCGTCGGGCAACTTAGAAAACGCCTGAATAACCTCATTTAGGCCTCGACCCTTGCCGAATGATCCGCAATACATATAGAGAACAGCGTCTTCCGAGATACCGAGGGTTTCGCGAAGTCGAATCTCATCAATGCTCGCTGGGATAATCGAAGCATCCCGCACAGTGCTAACACTAAGGCGCGGCTACGTTGATTTGTACCAAGACAGAGTCAAGTCATTACTAGCGAGACATTTATTTAACCTTGGGTGCGAACCACAGTCCACCACCACACAGGCAGGCTTTGGGCGCAGTGTCTGCCGACTGTCAACTCGGGTCGGCTTTGCTCCAATGCTAAGGATGCTCTACCGGTCTCCAATCACTTCATGATCCGGCAGGGCATCGACGCGGTATCCGACATAGACAACTTCGCCGGCAAGGTTTGCTGCTAGCACTGAGGTTTCAGCCCTCCACGCTTGCGGTTCGTGTTGCCATGGTGAAAGACACACGCCCACGTGCCGTTTCAGCGGCCTCACGCTGCGGGTCTAACTAATCTTTGCCATCTTCTCTGCTTTCCATACGGCACGAATCCGCGATATCGAGAACTCTCCCTTGGCCATGTACCTCGCCAACTGTACCCACTTTGACGAATGGTCAAACATCCACGCGGCGTTGCCGTAGTCGGCGTGCTTGCGGGGGGGCGCAGCGATCACTTGCTCAAGTTCGTCGATCGAGAACGAAAGCTTCTTGGCGACGTACTCGAACTCCTCGTTCAGTTCTGTCTCCGATGAATACAGTGGCTGCCGGAGCTTCTCAAGTGCCTCTTCGCGCGTCATTTCGCCGGCGACTATCAGGCTAGAAAAGTGCGCCTTGCGCTTATCGATGCCGAACTTGGTCGGTAGGTAATACTCTTGGAAGAAACGGGTGAATCGGTTCTCGCCATGTTTTCTTGGGTATGGCTCCCAACCAAGTTTGGCAGTCAACTCGGCTACCGCCGCCGTCTTGTTGTAGTCGATGTAGTTCAGGATTGGCACCGCCATGATGCGCTTGACGAACAGGTAGTAGAAAAGTTTGCTCGGACGCATGTACGGGTAGGTACGAAGTTTGACCGAGCCGAACTTGCGGTGAATGCTTAGGAGGTTTTTCCCATCCCGCTTGTCGTAGATCCATGCGGGAGGAATAATTGACTCAGTGGTGACGTTTGTCCCGGTGATTACATGCCGAATCCCCCATTGGTTAGCGATGCGCAGCAGGATTGTGTTGATGGCATGATCACTCACACACTCCAGATCGAGAACCGATGCGCGGAAGTAGGCGCGCTGTAGGTCCTTGAACTCGTCCCACTCAATTACATGGGTATGTAGGTCAATACCGAGACCGCGCATGATCTTCTCGATATTGCTCACAGCAACGTCGCTGTTCCAGCCGTTATCGAGGTGGATCGCGAGCGGTCGCAGTCCCATTTCCACGACCTTCATCGCAACAAAGCTGCTGTCTACCCCACCACTCACACCGATGAGGCAGTCATAGTTGCGCCCCTTTCCGGCGGCCTTCATGGTGGCCAAGAGTGCACTCAGCCGCGCTTCGCGTTCGGCTCCGAAGAATGCCTCGTTCTTCAGCCTCCATTCGGCCCGGCGGGCAAAGTTGCACACCCCCTCGGAATCGAAGGTGATTCCCGGGATTCCGTCATCGAGCACGGTGCGCGTACAGATCCGGCGATCATCCCCTAGCTTCGGAGCCAACTTTGTGACGGAGTAGTCGATCATGTGTTCGTAAATGTTAGCGCGGTTGGTCAGTTCCGCGCCAGATCGGCGGAGCACGGATCTAGCCAATATGCCGGCAGCACCAACCAGAGCGGGGCGTCCGAGTTGCTCGCTATGACAACACGGTGGTAGTCTCGAAAGGTAGGAGGTCGACGAGCCTGGTCAGGCGGCGTCCATCTTTCAGCTCAATATCCACTGGCACTGCGTGGATCGACCTGGCGCTGCGGTTTGCCACCACAACGCCGCTCAGGTCTGTCTTCACAGAGACCATTCCGGTGTAGGGGCTTAGCACGTCCAACCAGTATCTCCCAACCCCATAGACGGTGTCAATGAATTGATCTCCATTGAAGCCATTCACTGCCTGATCCAGAAGGCCTTCTGTCAACCTGGAGCACGCCACGCCGTCAAACTGACGCATGTGCTGGTGAACCAGGACCACGGTCGGGCGGCCAAGCCGATGTCCGCGGTGCAACCAGAACTCGAGCATTGCCAAGTGTTGGATGTGCTGTGGGTCGGATGGGTACCTCGCTGTCAGTTCGACAATGGCAGTTCCTGCAGGATGGTGCGGTGGCGGTTGTCGAAGGACATTGTCCTTGGGCCCGATGTCCGAGCCTGTCGCAACTTCGCATCCAGCCGCCTCTACGGCAGCAGGCGAGAACTGGTCGTTTCCCCTGCCCGGCTTCGCCCACGAACGTGGGCTGAATCCGAGTGTTCGCTCACACCATTGTGTTGCGTGCCTAATGTTGTCGCGCTGGTCGCCGAAGGAAGACCCATCAGTGCTCTGCCACTCGTAACGACCCTCACCCGGCTTGACGCCAGCCTTCCAGTTATTGCCTGGGGCTCCTGATGCGTCCGTGTCGTAATGCAGATGCCCATGGTTGCCCAACTCAATGACGAACGCCTTGGCAGAACTGACCGGATAAGGGGCCGTGTGTCTCAACTCAACCCGCTCGCGGAGCCATGAGATGAAGGTCGGTATTGCCTCAGCACCACGATCGACACCGTAATGTGCGGCCCAATCGACCGCGGCTTCCTTGTCTATCGCTAAGCGGGTGGACACATACATGGTTTGTGCGATTGCATACCTAGAACTGAGGCCGAACGCGTCCTCAAGTCCAGCTATTGACTGGAACGATGCGTGGTCGTAGAGGTCAAAGTCACCTCGCAGAGAAAACGCCGCTCGCCTGCCCCCGGGGTATCTTGTGATAGAAACATGCCCAACATCTGCCGGGGAGATTTGCGAACACCCTTCACTGGTTATGTCGATGCGGCGTTGGAATCGACTTGAAGTTACGGAGATGTGCAGTGTTGCCCGTCCGGGCGCCGCTTGCGGCAGAACATCCCATTCCGCACGATGCACCTGGCCCGGTCTGAGTGGGGCGAACTCAATTTCTCTGATGCCTAGAATCTTCCACCCCGGGGGCACGGTCAGCGATAACTTGACTTTTGCCTGCCCAGGAACCCGGCAGTGGTTGCCGACTAGAACCGCGAGGCGCACGCGGGAGTTTGCCTGGAGGAAGCCAAGTTTGTACGACGGCATCCGCTCCACAAACGGCCCTTCGAGGTTCACACTGAGTTTCGGATGAAGTGCGGGCGCCGGGAATCGATGTGCGGATCTGGATTTACCACGGAGACCAACGCGCTCTTGAACACCGTAGACGGCGTTGAACAACCGGCGCTCTCGCAGAAGGTTCTCAAGCACCAGTAACAGATATGCCGCGAGGGTCGCTAGTCCCACGAGGATGGAACCTGTGCCGATGCCTATCGCGCTCGAGGCCAACACCACGAAGGCGGATTCGATCGACCAGCGACTGATCGAAAGCCGCTTCTCGCACATCTCGAGCATGACGTTCGGTAGATACATCGCCCATCCAAGCGGGCTTGCGGCCAACGCCAGTACGCGGCTCATCGCCAGAACAAGCACCCCTAGCATTCCGATCACTAGGAACAGCATCCTGGTGTATAGCTCGACAGAGTCCATGCGCTAAGTCTCCTTGGTCCTGTGACTGCTGTTGACTGCAGCACATCTGCGGTCAACTCCGGAGCTACTAGGTGAAGAGCCTCACGGACTTCTACGTGAGGATACCGGGTGATTCGCCTGTTCTGTGGTCGCGGACTGAGGCGGGTGTCTGCCCAAATTACGATGCCAAGTCGATTGCTGCCCTAAACTTTGGTATTCAGGTAATCAAGTCTGTACGTGCCACCTTTGGGCTACCAACTCTTGCCCTGACTTATAGAAGCTGTCCATCGCGCTTGGCTTTTCGAGCGGCCGTGTAGTCCGTTTGCGTCAGCAGTCGCGTCCCGCGAGGCAACCGATGGTCCGACGTTGGTGCCGACGAGTGTATTACTCCATTAATAGTTGCTCATCGCTCCCTTCTTGCAGGGTGGAAGGGCGAAACCTCCCACTGCTCTGGGGGCGCGCTGACCGAGCGCTAGACACTAACCTTCTAGTTCGAATGTTGGCATACATGTCAAAACATCGTCCAATGTGGCAACTACTCGTTGTGGGGGCCACCGCAAGCCATCGGTGAGATGCGATAGTCGCGCCTCTGCGCGAACGGAACAACATCGAGATCCATGATCGAACCCCGCTCGACCAACTTTCGCTCGATCGCGTCCTATCCGCGTGCACACCTCCCCGAGCTGCTTCGCTAAGTGGAAGCAGTCGAAGCACACCAGTGCGCTCGAAGGCCAGCGTGCCGCGGCGTCCACGTACGGTTGCCACATGTCAATCGGCACCACTTCGGCTGACTCTCGTCGATGTGCAGGCAGCACCGAGCCCGAGATATGCGAGTCCCCGACTCCTTCGTTCCCCCGTCCAACACCCCCGCTGGTCAGACAGTGGGCACCAAATCACTCAATGAAACAAGGGAAAGTTTCCACAACCAGTTAGCGCACGAGCCTTAGGCTCGGGACTCGAAATTATGCCCACCTTCCGTCAGCGTCAATAGAACCCAAGTTCAACCATACACGCCGTGTCGTCGACCTGTTACACGCTCGACGAATTGCTGAACACGCTTCATCACGCGATACCGGCTATCCCAGTTCGAGAACTCCGTATAACTACGGCACGGACTAGAGATGAATTCGTCGTAATTTGCCCGCGAAATCGAGAGTTTGTTACAAAGATAATCAATGTCTGCTACGAGCTCCTCTGATTCATAAAGCGGCTCCGCAAGTTTGCGAACCGCTTCATCTCGAGTGATCTGGCCGGAGACGATCATGCTCGAGAAGTGTGGTCTTCGCTTGTCGTACCCGAACTTTTGAGGGAGATAGTGATTCTGGAACAGCTTTGTGAATTGCGATTCGCCATGCTTGCGGCCATATGGCTTCCAACCGCAGGCCCCCTGCAATTCAGCAATCGCGGCATCGCGGTCATAAGGTAGGTAATTCAGTGGTCGAATGGTACGCATGCGCAGCAACAGCGGATATAGCGCATACAACTTCCAGAAACTGATGGTGGGATAGTGCCGCAACCGAACCTGGCCAAAGGCACGATGAATGGCACGAAGGTTGACCGAATCCATCGCGTTTCCGTGCCAAGCATCAGGGAAGATGCCCTCAGTCGCAGTGTTGCCACCTGACAGGATGCTTCGGATGCCGTTCCGGATACAGAAGTTGTAGAGGCCCGCAAAGATGGCGTGGTCTTGTGGCACATCTTGGTTAGCTATTCCAGAACGTAGATAGGCGATCTGCAAATCTTTCATTTCTTCCCAATCCACGACATGGGTGTGCAACTCGAAACCACAATGCTTCACCAAGCGCTCAATGTTGGAAACAGCCATCTCGCTGTTCCAGCCTGTATCGACATGCACGACAAGCGGGCGAAGCCCCCATTCGGCGGCCTTCAGCGCGACGTAGCAACTATCAGCTCCACCCGAAAGCCCAAGGGCACAGTCATAGTTTCGACCCTTACCGGAGAGCCGTAGTTGTTCAATGATTCGTTCGAGAGATCGCCTTCCTTGCTCATCGGGATGCCACAGCCGCCCCAGGTTGTTTCGAAAGGAATTGCAGTGATTGCAGAAGCCGCTCGAATCAAACTCGATGAGCGGATCAGTCGTATCCATGATGCACCGTGAGCACACCTGATACGCGCGGTTCGGACTGTCGGCAAGATGGGCGTTAGAATCGGTGCGAGCCATAAGAGGGTTTCCATGCTTCTCCAGCGTCGTGTCGTGCATTGTGACCTCGGGTCCCAAGTCGCGGTCTCAGAAATCCGTGCACCGCAAAATTCTCCTCACGAGCATTCTCGGCAGATTGAGCGCCCATGAAAGCCATCCATGCTCGGCGGATTAGGCACCCTGCGAATCTGAGACAAATCCGTACATTTCGTCGCGAGTCCTAATTTCGAGTCTGGTGACAATGATCATGAACATGAAGAGCACCCAAGAAGACCAGAGATTACCTTCTTTGTTAGCAATTAGCGCTAAGAAAGGAATCATCATGAACAATATCGCCAAAGCCGCGCGATCGGACGGCGAATTTTTAAACCGCTGAAACAATGCGCGAGACGCATTTAGTGACTTCCACAGTGCGGTTATCAACAGAAGGAACATGGGAACACCCAACTCGCATAGCACATCGACAAACATGTTATGAGAATAACCCTGATCTGTTGCGGTCACGGCGCTGAATGCATTGTGCCCAAGTCCAATCACCCAGGCTAAGGGATTGCTGATGAAGGCGACTACCAAATCAAGGATGTTTGCAAGCCGAATCTGGGTCGCGCCAGCAACTGCATCACCGGACCAACGATCAACGTTGGTTTGGCCAGTCGCATAATCAACGGCGAAAGAGATGGCGAAAGCCATTACCACCAAGGAAACACTGATTGCAAGATAAGACCGGAAATCATTTAAGCGTCGTGAAATTGGCACGCCCAAAATTATGATGGTCGCGGCAAAGAGCATCTGCCCGCGTGTACCGGACAGGAGAGCGACCATAGCTCCGGAAACAAAGGACCCGATGCGCAGTACAACCAGTAGTCGATTACCTCGGCCACTGTAATAGAGCGCTCCGAAGGCTGCAACCATGCCAGCCACCTGGGCCAGCGCCAATGGACTGGTTTGATCCTTGCCTCCTAATTGGAATCCACCCCTGCCACCTTTCACCGTAAATTCTGGATTCGCCACGATCGAAATACAGACGAGCATCCCCATGACCATCATGACCTTACACACTCTCTGCCAGTCGGACATAGACCCGACCAGCAAAGGCGCAATGAGCACATAAAGTACAAAGTAAGGTAAGCCATCGATAATAATGTTGACTCCTTCCTTTGGACTTGCCGAGATCGCCGGCGTCCAAATCAAAGACAAGATTGACCAACCGTAAATAGTGACTGAAATCCAAAACACGGAAGAAAAGTAGCCATAGAAAGGTGCGGGCTTCCGGAGCGCATCCAGCACTGTCCCGCATGTGACGGCGCCTGCAATGAGCACGTTTGCTAACCACGGCGTCGCCAAGAAACTGCCACCCGAACCTTGAAGCGCTACCTCAATCGCGAACTGCACTAGTGCGAGTGCAAGTCCCCACGGTGCTGAGATGCACGCCATTACCATCATCAATCCAAAGACTGCGTGACTGAGATATTGCATTGATTGCTGTGCTCCTGCCGCGGCTTCTGATTTGGCTGTTGTGCACTGTGGCTACATTTCGCGGACACACAGTTGTATACCCGAGAAAATGTACACCTGAGAAAATTGCGCCGGGTACCAGAATCTCACTCCAAAGGCGAAATCACTATCGGTGGCCATTGGTTCGCTGCATGGTCTCCTGAGACACAGATTTGAGACTCAAGGGCACAATGCCGGGCGCCACCGATTTCCTTCTGCGTGGACGATTTCGCATGAGATTCAGGTCATCGATGCGATGCCCCGTGCACTTGTGGTTGACTAACCAACTCTCGCGACGCAGTAGCATGCGGATCGGCGCCAAACTTCTTCTGATAAAACGTCTGCTCGGCCACGCCGAGCCGGCGGTAGATCTCCGTGATCGTCTGACCCGCCGACTTCTGCGCCAGTGCGTGGACGATCGGATCTTCGGTGAAACGCTTCTTCTTCACATGAACCTCCATCTTCTCAGGAGGCCGTACTTCCCGAGACAACTCTCAGCCGGTTCGGCTAAGTAATCAAGGGGAAATCAAGACAGGACGACTACTGCGCAAACTTCGCGCTCAACAGCGTAGTCAGGTCAATTCGATGCGGCACTCAACTTCCATGTAATAGCGGAGCTGGCGGGACAGCCTTCTTGATCACGTAAAGCTTAGTAGAAAATTTGCGACTAGATGCGTACGGAATCTGTAATTTATCGAGGTGAGCATTGATCTCACGATGGTCAAATCCGTAATGCTCTCCGTAACTCAGGCAACTAGCGTCTCTCATCAGGCTCATCCGGTCTCCACGAAGCAGGGCACGCAGGTAGTTCCACTTGGTACCGGTTATCTCCTGGAAACTGTCGCCGTAGACAAAGTTCTTCATCGCAAACTTAGCAATTCCTATCCACCCAATTTCTATTGGCACCGTGATGAGCAACGTACCGCCTGGCGAAAGATGCTTGTAAATCTGATCAATGGCATTCGATAGGCGACCAGTATGTTCAATTGTTTCAAAGCATGTGATGAAATCAAACGTTAAGCCCAATTCAACTGGGCCATTCAGATCAGCCTGTTGGAACCGGAAGTCCTTATAGCGGGATTGCGCCGTCATTACATGTTCCGGTGAATAGTCAATCCCCCAAACGACCTTTGAATGAAGGATATTTTGCACTTCGTTCGTGACGAACCCGTTGCTCGAACCCACGTCTAGATACCTTCCAACATCGACAATACCCAATGAGCGAACGATCTCGCGAATGTGCTTCAGTCGCAGCTTGTGAGGGATATTCCGTAACCGAAGTTTCGTATAAGTCAGGGAGTGATCGATTGCCATTTTTACAGAATACCGCGCCATTCACCTGAATCCTGACCGAAACCGGTTGACCCCACGGCGTTTGAACGTTCATGATTCAATGTTGTAGACAGTCGATACGCAGACCAGTCAATCCGCACGCGCCACTAGCTTCAAGCGGCGCGCGATGTTGAGTTCCAACAGACCCTCAATCAACTGGCGTAGTCGCAGCGACTCGTTTCCAAAGTTCAATTCCCGCGCAGCAGTGTCTGCGCCCCCCTTGAGTCGGTCGATTGCGGCGGCATCAAGCCGATTTAGACTAGCCGCCATCGCCGTTGTTGAAAATTCACCTGCAACGACGCCGCACTCGTACTTCCTGACAATCGAGGCCATTTCCGGCGACGGCCCGATGGCCACGGCAAGTCTGGCCTGAATGAACTCAAAGAGCTTGTTTGGCAGATTGTAAGTTACATTGAATCCCCTAGGCTCAAGGTAGTAGAGACCAATGTCGTACGTCGCGAGCGTGGAGTGAATGGCATCAAACGGGACCGGGTCCTTGACCTTGACATTGGGCAAGCCGCTCGCGATCTTCCGAAGTTTAGCCAGATAACCGGGAGATCCCGTGAGGAAGAAATCAAGTTGAAATCTCCGGTCGAGCATGCGCGCAACATCGAACATTTTCTCCAATTTTCGATTTGGATTGGCAATCCCATGATGGACAACGCGAATGGTTTCCTCAGAGGTGGCTCGTGGTGCTGTCGGGATGAATTCAGGGACGCTTCGAATAACCGCAGCGTCGACATTAAACTCTCTCTTGTACTCCTTCGCGATTCCCGGCGCAACGGTAATGACCTGATCACACAAAGGGAGGTAGGACTGGCACAGCCGCAGGCGCTCTGGTCGCTCAAGTATTCGCCAGAACAAATCATCTTCGTACTGACGGGGGTAGTACTCGCGAGCATCAAAGAGCAGGGCGCCGCCGCCCGAACGGGCCTTGTGACCTATAGGTAGTAACCTAGGATCCTCGACAACAACCAGATCGTAGGAAACGTTTCGGGCGGCGACTGCGGCAAATGCCTCAGATGTACTCCACTGCCAACCCAGAAGCCAGTCTCTCTGCTCATCTCGCAAGAGAAAAGGGGCACAAATCCTCGCGAACGCCATTCGCCACACTCGCGAGAATCTTGTCTGGTTTACGACGAAATGGGTCGCCACCTCGACCTTCCGCTTCGCAGGGCGACTGACCACGTCGATCGCGAATCCCATTTCACGGAGCAGTTGAATCATTCGCTTTGGTCGCGGATCGCTGGTGGGGTCATCGAGCAACATGACTAGCGCAGTCCGTGGATGCGCGGCATGATCAATTGGCGCTGTGACTTGTGTCATTATCAGGATCCGGCCAACCCGCGAACAATCTCGAGTGCACTCTGACCCGAGCCGTATAGATTACCGGATACCGGCGGAACTTGGCTGTGTCCAGACAATACGCTCTGAAGAGCCCCCCGCAGCCGGATTGAGTCCGCGCCAACAAGTTGGTTCGCCCCGGCATCGACAAGCTCAACCCACTCGGTCTCGTCTCTGGTCGTTATACATGGTTTCGCGAAGAAGTACGCTTCCTTCTGCACTCCTCCGCTATCAGTCACGACACATTGGCACTGCGTCAGCAACCATATCATCTCAAGATATCCGACCGGATCAATCATTGTGATGTTTGGGGACGGGATACCAAACGCCGCAAGACGCTGGCGCGTGCGAGGATGCAGGGGCAGCACGACAGGCACCTTTGCCGCACATGTATCTAGCGCAGATATAATTTCTCGGAGCCGATCGGACGAATCCGTGTTCTCGGCTCGATGCACGGTAGCGAGTACAAAGGCTGGTGGTTGCACAAACCCCACAGGCGCTCGGGAGCGCTGCGAATAAAACTTCGCCGCATCAAACATCACGTCGCCAACCTGCATGACACGCGTGTCTCGGATGCCCTCACGCAGAAGGTTTTGGGTCGCAACGGAGGTTGGCGTGAACAGGAGATCGGCCGCGTGGTCCGTGAGAACTCGATTGACTTCCTCTGGCATTCGACGATTGAAGGATCGCAGACCTGCCTCGACGTGTGCAACACGAATGTGTAACTTGGCGGCCGCAAGAGCTCCGGCTAGCGTGGAGTCAGTGTCCCCGTACACAAGCACCCAATCGGGGCGGTCGTTCATGAGGACCAACTCTATAGCCTCCAACATGCGGCCAGTGTTGTGCCCATGCGATCCGCCTCCAATGCCAAGATTGTGCTTTGGCTTTGGCAGATCTAGGTCTGCGAAGAACACGTCGCTCATGTTCGCGTCATAGTGCTGACCTGTGTGGACAATCGTTTCAGCGATGTCAGCACCACTCTCGCGAAAGGCTCGCGATACAACCGCAGCCTTTACAAACTGCGGCCTCGCTCCAATGATCGTTGTTACCTTCATGGGTTTAGTTCTCTCAAGCAGGGCGGAAGTGACATCATGCCGCTGACGAGGACATAGTTTACGCAGTAGTCGTCCGATCTGGAAGGTCGGCTCAGCGGCATCGGTCACCGAGGCAAGGTGGCTACTAACTTTGTTAGCTCGTGTGCTATGCCAAATCCACCAACAAAGCGGAGCGTTCGTGGTGTACCAGTTCCCATTCCCGCCATCCTTAACTCGCCACTGCACGGGGAAGTTGCCGAGCACAGGCGCCGGGGTAACAGTTGTTCCAGCGCCGATCGTGCGCGCCGCTGCACTCGGGTTTCGGTGCATCGCAATAGTTTGGCTCGGGATGTGCCCAGTTGAGATACGATCAGGTTTTTCCGTCGTGCAGCCCCGTGGAGAGATAGAGCAACCGAGGCCGTCCGGGGCAAAGCCCCTGATCCAAACTCGACCTTGCCCGCTGTCGAGGGTATGAACTTGGCGCTATGCTCAATGGAATGTATGGCGGTTCAAACAAATCTGGTAAGCGGATCGAGGTTGTTGACTTGGATACGGGCAACATTGCTTCAGTGCAGAAGATGCTTGCGCGTATCGGACTTCAGTCGGCGATGGTTCGCTCCCCTGATCAACTAACTGGCGACCATCCAGTGCTCCTTCCCGGTGTTGGGCACTTCACCCGAGCCGCACTGTCATTGGACTCTTCTGGGCTGCGCGGTCGCCTTAATGCGGTGCACGCTGCGCATTGTCCAGTCTTAGGCATTTGCCTCGGTGCGCAGTTGATGTCTCACACTAGCGAAGAGGGCAATGGAGAGGGTCTTGGCTGGTTGCCCACGACGGTTCGTCGGTTCCCAGTTCATGGGCTTGACGGCGCCCTACTTCGTGTCCCACACATGGCATGGCAACCTTTTTGTCCACCGACAGGGACCCTACCCTTTGAATTGTCGTCAGGACGTATGTATTTCACACATTCTTACTACATTGATCCGGCTCCGCTTGGTAGCGGTTCTGTCTGTGAATCGGAATTTGGTGGCGTGCGCTTCACATCCGTAGCGCGCATTGGTAATGCAATTGGGGCCCAGTTTCACCCTGAGAAAAGTCACCGTCACGGTATGGCCTTTTTAACTAGTTGGGCAGTTTGGGCTGACCGGATTCTGGGGACTCGGTAATGCCCGCTTACTTTCAAAGGGTTGAATCTCCGATGCCCCGCGTCATTGTGGCATTGACGATGTTTGACGGTCGACTTGTACGTACGCGGCGGTTTCAGAAGCCAAAATATGTGGGCGACCCGATAAATGCGGTAAAGCTATTCAACGACAAAGGTGCTGACGAGATAATACTTCTCGAGATCGGCAGGCAGCCATTCGATGGCCGCCGTGTCGAGATGATCCGCGGTATTGCTGGGGAAGCCTTCATGCCGATTTCATATGGAGGCGGCATTCGTGACATAACACAGGCGCGCGCTGTAATTCGAAGCGGATTTGAAAAAGTTGTGTTGAACACCGCCATGCACGACGTCTCTGAACTGGCATCCGCGGCCGCACGGGAGTTTGGTGCTCAAGCTGTGGTTGCATCAATCGAAGTAGCAACTCCCCTTCTCGGTGGACCTCGTGTTTATACTGACAGTGGACGTCGTCGCACCCGTTGGAAACCGGTCGATTGGGCTCGACGGTGCGAAGAACTTGGTTGTGGAGAGATAGTCCTGACATCGATTGATCGCGATGGTTCAATGGGTGGGTATCACTGCGATCTTGTCCATGAAGTAGCAAATGCAGTCTCCATACCAGTTATCGCGCTTGGTGGTGCCGGCACAATCGAACACCTTCGGCAAGGAATTGCCGCGGGGGCGTCCGCAGTAGCTGCTGGCAGTATGTTCGTATATTATGGACCACTTCGAGGTGTACTTATCAATTATCCAGACATTAGTGTAATCCACGACTAAGGTGCTTCGAGGGAACATTAGGAATCACTTTCTTTGCATTCGGGCCTCCAGTATTGGACGATCTTGACATGAAAATCGACGTCCATCAACGGTTCCGATTTACCTCTCGGGTAACTCAAGCGATTGTCGCTGCCGTATTGGTGTCGGTGCCTCTTTGTCCTTTCGCCTGCATTGAGTCTTCGGCGTTTTGTCAGAGTGCCACCCCTTCTGCGAGTACTTCGACGCCCCGGGTGGTTTCAGTTGCGAAGATGGAAGCTGCTCGAAAGCGTGCTGTTACGAGGGCGGCTGCGCAGCAACGAGCGATCGCACTGAAGGCAGCAAAGGCGGCAAGGCGTAACCATTCACCTTCCCCGGTCGTAACACCACCTGTAACACCACCTGTAACACCACCTGTAACGCCACCGGTAACGCCACCCGTGACGCCACCGGTAACGCCACCGGTAACGCCACCAGTAACGCCACCGGTAACGCCACCCGTAACGCCACCCGTGACGCCACCGGTAACGCCACCGGTAACGCCACCGGTAACGCCACCGGTAACGCCACCGGTAACGCCACCGGTAACGCCACCCGTAACGCCACCCGTAACGCCACCTATGACGCCAACGCCACAAGCATTGGTGGAGTTGTTCAAGCCGTTGAGAGGAGCTTGCCTCGGTTGGGCCGAGAGTGCATTCGCGACATACAACGGCGCGACCTCAAGTGCATTGGCAGCGAACTACGCCGCAAGCCTCCCAGAGTCCCGATTGTTTTTGCGCAGTTACGATCGCGCGTTGTTCCAAGCGTTTATTCAGGCCGTGGCGACCAATGATTCGCAACTTCGCGCATCCGTTGAAAAGGCGACCCGCGCGACGCTGGGTGAATTGGTGAATCGGACACCAGCCCAGCTGGCGGCGATGATTTCACTTGAGGGATCAGCGGACGCTACAAACATTCAGATGCGCGATGCATGCCTGCATCTGGCAATGCTCTATGCCGTAACGGGCGAGCGCAGCCACGCAGAGCGGTCTGCCGCGCTGCTGTCGAAGTTTGCCTGGGCGATTCCACAGTGGCCAATCTGGACGCCTTGCAACGTTCCGCAGGATCAAAGGCAGCGGGCTCAGCAGTCTTCGCCCGATACCTTCAAGTCCGAGTACAGCACGGGCCTTTGGGGTCTCTGGATCTACTTCGACCTTATCCTAGGGACCCCCCTTGCGCAGGCAAACGCGATCATCGCTGATTCTGGTGCGACCCGCGATATTAATGCCGAGACGGCGATCCGCAGTATGCTCGATCTGCACGTAGCGACCCAGCGTAAGTACAATCCAATGCCGGACTATTCCAACATGGACGCGTCCCAGATTCGGGGTGAGCTAGACTTCGGACTGTACATGCCGGATCCGCAGTTGGTGCACGACGGCGTCAATCATCTGAAGCAAATGTTCCGTTTCGGCTTCTATCCGGATGGCTGGTGGCACGAAGGATCCCCGGCCTATCACTATGACTTGGTGCACGGCATGCTGGATATCTGCCAAGAACTTCTCCAAGGCTATAGTGACCCTACTGGATTCGTGGCGAGCGACGGGACGCGCTTCGACAATCTCAACCTTCTGAGCCTCATGTCGCTTCCTATGGCTCGTGGCGAGCAGGTCATCAAGGACACCACTTTGCCAGACCGGACGATGATGGGTATCCACGATACGCCGTGGCCCACCATCGTATATGGGACCCCTTCGCCACCCACCAGTTCATTCATCTTTGGTTGTATGGGACAGGGTTCCTTGATCACTGGTACAGGTGCAGCCAAGGCAATGGCAACTCTCCACTGGAGCGGCACCGGGAGTCATGCGCACTTTGATGCACTCAGTTTGAACCTGTGGGCCAAGGAGACCGAGGTAATAAGCGGCACCCAATATCATCCCATGGCAGGCTCGCAATCCTCTCGTTGGTGGCATCAGAGTACTGCGGCTCATGCGACTGTTGTCGTGGACAACGTGAATCAAGGATCTTCTGGACCAAACGGAACCCATCGACGATCTCGGCAACCCGAGGATTCAATCGCGGGGGTTCCTGATTGGCGCGCACGCTGGTATGAATCGCAATCCACCGATGATGCCGGCCAACTTCGCTTGCTGTCCACAGAGTTTCCGTCGGTTCAGGTCATCGAGGCGGACGCAGCGCGTGCGTACGACATGGTCACGAACGTGTCTATGTACCGTCGCACGGTCGCACTCGTGAAGATTGACGACAGTGACACTTACGTCGTCGATATCTTCCGAGTGAAGGGTGGCAGTACCCATGACTACATGCTTCACTCTTGCTTACAGATGACACAGCAACTCGACGTATCGCTGCCGCTCAGTTCAATGGGTGGCACGGTCGGCAGCGGCTTTATCAGCGATTTGCGTGGGGCCTCGACGGGCAGTAACTGGCTGTCCGTGTTCAAACTTGGCAACGGCGTCAGCCTCCTGACGTTCATGGCAGGTGCCCCTGGCACTACGGTGATCACTGGTACTGCACCCTCCATGCGACGCGTCGACAGCGCTCCGTTTATGACGGTGCGCCGGACCGGTAGTTCCAACACGTTCGTTGCCGTACATCATGTCATCACCGGACCAACCCCCCGTATTCAGGGCATCGAGTTGGTCCCGACCGACTCGCCGGATACGGTTGCCTTGAAAGTTCACGTGGGTGATCGAACCGACCTCGTGATATCGTCCGTCGACGCCGAGAGGCTGGTTCATGTTGATGGCGGGGTCGAGGTGCGTGGGGCGTTTGCGCACCTAACTACTGGCGCAACGGGTAGCAACTGGGCGTTCCTGTTGGATGGTGACCATCTCCTTTCGAGTAACGCGCGAATCGACGGACAGGTTTCACACGAGGGAGTGATCGTCGGAACATCCAGTATCGAGGATGGCGCATCCGGGAATGGCTTCGTAATCTCGCCGCCGGTGCCAGCCTCCACGGCGCTTGCAGGTGCTGCATTCATCGTTGACATGGCTGGCCAGTATTCTTGGTCCTACCGGGTGGCCTCAGGGTCCTCGGGTACCTCTATCGTCACGCCTGATGAGCCGGGATTTATCGTGTCCAACGGCCTCGTCAAGCAAACCTATTTTCCCAACTGGGGATTCAGCGGCCAAGCCCGCTTCAGAATTCCTGGCTACGCAGCCCTAGTTATGGATGGCAGCAATTCGTCATTCGTTCAAACCGGTACTGCGGTGGGCAGCGAGATCACTCACTGACTGGCTGGCGTATCAACGGGAGTCCGGTTGCGGCGGTATGTGTCTCTAAACAACGAGACGGTTTACAGACCAAGAGGATCCCATGCGGGTTCACAGGTAGTGGTCCCACTCGCCATCGATTCCAAGCGTTCGGCGTATCGACCGAGTATTAGGTCTTGCGCGAGGTGTTCTCGGATGAATGCATTACCCGCCGCGGCCATTGGCTGGAGTTCATCCTGACGGTTACAGGCGTCAATGATGAGGCGCGCAAGTCCCTCATGATCGAGGCTAGGAACGGTTCGACCCGCACCCAAGCGCTCGATCAGGGTGGCCTGAAGGCCATCCATGGCGGCAAGTATTGGCTTGGCAGCTCCCATATAGTCGATCAACTTGCTTTCAAAGTAGATGTGGATGAGTGGACTTTGGAAGAGTGTCATCAGCGCGACGTCCGCTCCGGCAAGGATGCGCGGTACCCGTGACTTTGGGACGGCGTCATGAAAGTGAACATTGTCCAACCCCAGTTGCTTGGAAAGAGCTACTGCGTTGGATTTGGTCTGTCCAGCACCGAATAGATCTATTCGTATGTCTGGTCTCGATTTGAGTAACGCTCCTGCGCGCACGATGACATCAACCGCCGTTACTTCGGTGTGTGCACCAGTGAATACAGCGACGAATTTCTCGTCCCAACCATATTCCTTGCGAATGCTCAGTCGGCTATCGGTCGTGTTGTGGAGGTCCGGGGCGCGATAGCCGTTTGGGAAGAGATCAATTTTTTCAGCGTCGACACCTTTGCCGATGAGCTCGCGCCGAATGCCAGGCGTGAGACTTACTAGCCTGTCTGCTCCGAAATACAGGCTGCGAGCTAGGCGCTCAAGCGGCGCTGATTGCAGTCGCGAGATAGCCCCTTTGGCCACTAGGGCGTCAGGCCACAGGTCACGGACTTCAATAAGCACTGGGACATTCCATCGTCGCGCGAGCTTCAGTCCCGCGTACCCAGCAAAGAGAGGCTGTATTGAAGCCAACACAACATCTGGTCGCTGCATACCGCGACCGTACCGCCATGCCGCCCAAGCAAATTTCATATAGGTCAATAGCCGATTGCGCAAACTGGCTCGCATATTGCGGGGCGCTGGAAGGCGGTGGACAGTTACGGTTCCGCCCGATGGGTCTGTCCAGTGCTCAGTAGTTTCAGTTTGTTCGTTGTAGGCATTAAAGTCGCAGGCAAGAACATCCACCTGGTGACCGCGTGCTGCAAGTGTCCGTACGAAAGCGCGCGGCTGGTCAGGCCCGGGCGACTCAGGTCCGGCAAAGAACTGGTGAATATCCAGAATCCTCATGACGAATCAGTTGTTGCTAGAAGAACTCCGACGATTAAATCCTCGACCGAAACGGTACGCCATACGGCGTGGTGACACGATGGTGAGTAGTGCCTCAATGAAGTAGCACGCGACCGGACCGGGGTCATTCAATTTTTCAACGTAGTAGGTTAGATCTTTGCCAAAGAACTTAAAGAAGCTCGGTGTGGCAGACCAGCGCTTGTTTGAGTTTAAGAACCACATAACATCCCCGACCAAGAATCGAGCAAAGCGCCCATCGATGTAGTCTGGTGCGAGATCGGCACGACCGGTACTTGCCAACTGGAACATTGCCCATGGGAAGTCGGCGCCAGCGAAGATGTTGACCGCAAGTGATTCCGGGAAGCGGGGATTACATTCCATAAGCTTCGCAACCCCGTCGCGCGGGTCGACAATGAAGTCAAAGTCGGCGAAGCCAAACCAACCCATCTCTGCGACAAGTTTGGCTACACCTTCGCGGATTTTCTCGTCCAGAATCGAGACAATCAGTGTGCTAGAACCACCCTTCACAGGAAAGTAGCGAATCTTTTTACAGACGAAGTTAACCAAGATCTGTCCGTTTGGACCAACGACCACGTCCGCTTTCAGTTGGTCTCCGCCTTCCGGAATCCACTCTTGAAGGTGAGAAGGTCCCCAGCGTTCCACGATTCGTTCATATGTGGGTACCAAATCTTCAGCTCGCTCCACAAGTGTGATACCACGAGCGCCATCGCTAATGTTTGGCTTGATGAGCAGCGGATACTTGGCGCTACGCTGAATACTCTCTATCGAATTGTCTTCTGGAAACCATGTTTCTGGGCACGGCACGCCAGCACGCATAGAGCATTTCATCATCCGACTCTTATCCCGGGCCGCCTCGAAATTTTTTCGGTCGGGAAGTGCCATTGGCAACCCTTCGGCGCACCAGATGTGCTCTTGGGTCAAAAGCGCGGCGATGTCATAGTCGGACACAGGAATGATTGCATTGAACTTCTCTCGCCGGTGCAAGGCAACGATCGCTTCTACGAAGCCCCTTGGATTGTTTCTGGACGATGGGAGAACATGCCGCGCCACGGGGGCGAGTGACCAGAAGGTTAAGGCTAGGCGTGTTTCTGAGGCTACGTGAACCGCCAAGCCGCGTCGCGCTAAGGCGCGCGCGGCGGCGAGCGCCGACTTGGCGCGACCGTCGGTCAGTAATACTTTCCCTGATGCCATTATTGCGAACTCGTGCCCTTGTTTGAATACTGTGAGGAAGTACGTTTGATACGGTGCTCATCGGCTATCCGATGGTTGGACAGAATACCGCAGTGCTATCGAGGAATTCTTACGCGGTCTTCGCCTCGTGGCGATGCGACCCGCCTGAGATCCTGTTCTTCAAGCGCAGCGAGGGGCGCTCCACGAAGTAGTAAGAGAGGTGGGCGAGCACTAGGACCGCAATCACGACAACAATCGCGCGCACGGTTGGGTCAAGGTGTATTAGGCGATACCGCGCCGCACCGACAGGGAGCTGGTGCCACAGATAGGTTGAATACGAGAGGGCGCCGAGGTGCACCATTAGCCGCCAGTCGAGCCAACGAACGAGCCAGAAGCGGCTATGACAGAGCACCTGCAAGATGAGCACCATAAACAGCACCGATTCGGCCACGAAGCCAAGTCCGCGCAGCCCTCTCCAGTCGCCACGGTCATCTTGCTGAAACTGTAGTACCAGTAGCGTGAGTGTTATGGCGATCAGCCAAGGGCTAGACGCAAGCCAACGGGCTAACCACCGTAGCCCACCCTGATGAATTGCAATAGCTGTCCACGTACCTACTAGCACTTGGTCCACTCGTGTATCGAGAGCGTGGTAAACGTAGTCGTCACTTCCCTCATGGCTGAAGCACTCTGCTCTGCGCAGCCAGATCAATAAGATTACGGCGCCGACGGACCAAATTCGGAACTGCTTGCGGGTAGCCAGTGCCGCGAATGCTAATGGCCATAAAAGGTAATACTGCTCTTCAAGCCCGAGCGACCAACAATGGCTCACCGGGCTGCTGACCGGGCCGTAAATCGCGTGGTACCAGTTAGAGACGTAAAAGAAGGCCGCCCACATGACACCCCAAGGGATCGGCCATGAAGCCACCAGCATCGCCACAATAGACACTAGCCAGTACACGTAAAACGGCGGAAAGATCCGTAGCGACCGGCGCACAAAGAAACCCCGGAGAGAAATCCTGCCGTTGAGATCTTCCTCCTTCAGGAGCAACCATGTGATTAAAAATCCACTGAGGACGAAGAAGAATTCAACCGCTTGCGATCCTAAACCGAGCGGGCAACCCATGTGGTACGCCACTACGGACCAGGCTGCAATCGCTCGCATACCGTCTAAGCCAGGTATTTTTCCACCGCCGAGGGAATCCCCAAGTGGTTTCGGGAGAGTTGCTATTGAATTAGGAGGGGTGGGGCTCAAAGGGTACTTGTTGGTGGTTGGTTTACGATCTATTACTAACGTTTAATTCACGCGTTAGTTTAAGTGACGTGGATGCATTTGCTTCAACGTTGACTAGCACCATAAAGCTCCGGTTGCGCCCAAGGCTCACTACCAGTGGCAGGCCATGTCGCGACTCACTCCCTTGGTTGGAAATGGTGATCTCACGCGCATCAAACTTCGCATTTACACAACGAGTTCGTACGCTGAGAACATCGCGCCAATAACGACCAAGAGCAGTAACGGTGGCGGCGTAAACATCGCCCTCGGTGTCCGCGAGGGTGTATCGCAAAAGTTCCGACGTTAGGTCAAAGCAGGCATTCGTCTCATACATCAACAGATGGTGATGCGCGAGATAGACGAGGGCGCGTCGGTTGCGACGCGAAAAGCCGATCCAAAACTTCAACATTGCTATCTGGGAAGCGGTAACTGGGTCACGCGGAGACATCCGTGTGAGTTCTGCGAGCCGTTCACAGCCAGTCGGGTGATGTTCTGGTGGGAAGAGCACCTGTCGCTGGAACTTGGTGGTATCGGTGTCGTTACCCACCTCGATACCTGCCGCCTCTACTGCCCGTGAAGTGTCGGCGTCGTACACGTCGCTGGGTATGGCAAAGCAGGTTGTCTCCACTCCAAGATGCTGGCGTGTCGACTCCGCGCACTTCAAGAGGTTGTCCCGTTGCTCCTCGAAGGAAGAGCAGGGATGGGCGCGCATCCATGGGTAGTTACCAGCTCCTATCTTCGCACGAGCCGCCCAGTTGTTTCCCGGATCTGCCGCAGCATGCGTTCCGTAATGGAGGTACATGTGGTTACCAATCTCAGCAGAGAATGGTTTGCTAGTTGTGGTCGGGAATTCCTGTTCATTCGTCATGTCGACTTCCTCATGGAAGAAGCGCGCGAAATCAGGTACCTCCTCGCTGTGTCGATCCCATCCGAATTTTTCACAGAATGCGCGGTGCTCTTCTTGCTCCAGACTGAGCCGTGCCGAAAGCATGATGGTGGTCGGCATGCGGTAGCGGGCCGCAAGGCCAAGAGCGATCCGCAGGCCTTGTGGCGACTGAAAGGTACTGGGGTCATAAAGGTCGTTGTCGCCACGCCACGCAAACCCAGCCCGGCATCCGTACTTCCAGCGATTGATTTCCGCGCCGCGGACTTGAACATGACTCGTGGCGATGATCGAAGCTATTCGCATAGAACGTTGCCACGTCCGGTCGCCATGGGAAACCGAAACCGTCACGTTTCCTCCGGTGCCTGCGGTTTCGGCACGGATAGTGAATTGGTGCGTAGTAGCCTGCCCAGGCTCCGGGCAGGCAGCATCGTTAGATGCCATGGCAACAACGACGGATGTTGAATCGGACACTGCAGACACAGTCATAGGTAGTTGTGGTCGCACTAGGCCGGGGTTTAGCACGAGCACTTCAAATTCGTGATGCCATCCTTCAGGCCAGTGCCCGAGGTCGTACAGCCGCCTACTTCTAGCGAGGACCGGGCCGCGGATGTTGACGATAAGCCTAGGGATCGGTAGTGGCACTCTGCGCGTGCGTCGATCCTGCGTCGCGGGCGAATCGGATCTCCATCGCAGTTCCACTACTAGGGCGCCAATCCATGCCGCGCTACCAGTGATGGCGCAGGCAGAACCGAACCAAGGTCCTCCTAGGACTGAGCTAGCTATGGAAAATGTAAGCCAAGTTACGAAGTCCACGGCCAGTCGGGGAACCCTCAGTCGCCGCTCGATGACTTCGTACACGAGATTGGAGAGCAGCATCAGCCAACCGAGTCGGCTTGATGCTAAAAAAAACGCTTTGCTAAAGAAAAAGAGCAGAACTATGTTGAGGGTGAAGATCCAGCCAAGGGCAATCAGTGGAGTTTCCATAAGGTCTGAAGTACCCGCTTGTTGTTTATTGTAATAAAAGGGGTATATCTATACCCAATTATTGGTCAGCAGTTGTGACAGGACATATCTCTTTTAGAGGTACACGGTGTTGTTGCAATCAAGGTCTTCGCTGGATGTAGTTGTGCAAGTTCGTACTATCGGGGATAAGTAGTGATTATGGTCGAACTTTGTTGACCATGATTGAAGGCGAGTCCAACAGAGATGTTTCCGATTTCTGGCTTTGGAAACATCTTGTTGTTGAAATGATGCAGCGAGTGCATTCGACTTGATTCTCCAAGCAGTCGCTAGATATGTAAAATTTGTTGGAATTGATTTCCGGCATACCAACCGATAGTCATGGAAGCCGTCAAGATCACCAGTCCGAGCGGGATTGATTCGGCTGTGTTGACTCCGCGCCTTAGTGCCCAAACCCACCAAACTAAAAGGTAGACCGACATGGAGGCCGAGTATGCAGTGACAGCGCTTAGCGCGGAATTTGTGAAAAATCCAATAATAACCGTACTTGCCGTGACAGTGATCGTACCGAACAGTTCCACATGAAAGGCTGCGCGCTGTCCGTTGCCAATGTGATATAAGCGGTCGAGCCAATTTGTCATGGCCAGTAAGGCAGCGGGAACCGTGAGTATCGTCACGTATTGGGCTGTGCTCGTCCAGTTTGGACCAAAGAGGATACGAACAACGAGATCGGCAGATCCGCCGATGGCTCCCATACCCAGACCGATCGCAGGCGCAAGTAGCAGAGTGGTTCTATAAACGAGCGCTCGGAGGTTCTTGGTGTTACCTGTCGCCCCATGGAGTTGCACGAGCGGGCGAAGTGCGCCAGTAACCGCGGATGATGGCATGTTTAACAAGCGGTCTGCTTGATAGAAAAGACCAGGCGCCACTGGGGATATGGATCGCAGTACACCAATCGTAGCCCTTTCTCGGACGGCGCCCAAGAGGGAGTATGGCGTCAAATAGACCGCGAAATTGCGGCCACTGCTCCATCCCCGGGCGCATATCGCGCGTCGTGCAGCTAGTTGGGTCGCTAAACGTAGCGACCCTTGTTCGGCCACCAGAATGAGTGCACAAAAGTATGACAGCGGAAGCGCCCAAATTAGGCTTGTTGGCGAGACTGCAATCCAAGCAAGCACGAGTTGAAGAACTCCGAGCGAAGCAACGACCGCTACATCACACAGTGCCCACTTCCCAAGTTTCAATTGGTAGAGAAAGCACGCGCTTTGTAATCGCCAGAGCCCAAAGCCGAAGATATGCAGTCCAGCCGCTAGCCATGCAGTCGGTGGCAATTCGTGAAGCCATACGTGCCGCAGTATCTCAGTTGCGATCGACGTGCATATCGACGTAGCAACTATGCTTCGAGTGGAACATGCGACTAGGGCAAGAACGCGAATGTTCGATTTGGCAAGGACAACAGCGTCCTCGAGTCGAAGAGTAGCTATTCCTAATGGAACCGCTACTACCATCAAATATACCCCTACGACACTGATCATTTCAGGGCGAAACAGTCGCGCCAAAATTAGGGTCATTATTGATGGGACCCCTATTCGCGCGACGGTCGCAGCCATTGTCAGTGGAAGCGTGCTTCGAATAGAAGGCGCTCGTCTACCGTGATTCATATAGAAGTTTAGTTTACAGTACTAAATAGGTCGAAGTGGAGACCATTAGGAGTGCCGAACTGCGATGTTCCATAAGGCCATGCCATCGCATCAACTGTTTGTCGATCGGCTAGCGAGTGCCGAGTTCATACGTTTCTCTCTAGTGGAAAATGGGCGTCCGAGAGCATTCTCTCAAACGCATGGGGACACGGCGCGAACGACCTAGTTCGCTGACGCACGGTGTGGCAACGCTTTGGAAACATAGCTCTCGCACGGCGATTCCCTACTTACTCATGGCTTCGCTATCGGATAGTTCAGCCATACATCTAACGGTTCGCGCCTGGCGCATCTTGGACGACATCCGCTTCGATCCGGCAGTGGCTAAGCGCACGCTAATTGAAGAGTTTGGTTGGCGCGAATATGGCGGAAAGCACTGTGATAAAGTCTTCACTCGTACATTTCAGTCGGTTCACTTGCCCATGCGCTTCGGCATTGATAAACACCGCGCCTATGTGGCTAGTTTGATTGCTTCGGGACTCTTGAGTCGTCCGGATGCCATGAAGTGCCTTACCGAAGCACCAATGTCACAAGAAACAGCTGAACGAAATATCGCCTATTTATGTAAGAAACTCGGATTCACTCCAGCGGATTGGCAGAAGCTCATTACAAGTCCGCCCGTTCTTCACCCGGCGTATCTCGTTGGCAAGTTTGATCGGGCTATCGCGACATGAGTAAAGCAGCATCTTGAGCGCTAGCGCCGCTGGCGACACTCTTGGTGAGCGCATGTTTGGTGGATCGTATCGGTCAGGATGGATGATTCGCATCCACAGTATGGCGTGGTGCTGCGCAGAGTTTGAAGACAGTAGATGCCGTACTCATTGAGGGGTACAAATGCGCTTCAATGCATGACGAGCGGGAGCGAGTACTTTGCAACATTCCAAAAAATTTGCTGGATCCAAGTACCTCAGGATCGACGGGTAGGTGAGGAGCATTACAGTTGGTGCAAGTAGCACGGTCAGCATGTCTCGTTGCCACGATATAGGCAAGAAGGAGAGTGCCCAATATAACCCGCCAACTGGGATCAAGGCAGCGACGGTCCCAAGCAATGGACGTGCAAAGATGGTCAGTTGCGCGTGACCTGTCAAACCGCTTCCGCGTACGCAGAGAAACACCCCGATCGGGCTCATCACTATGTGATAGAGCCCATAGACAGCGACGATTGGAAGCGGTCCTGCCTCTGGCCAAGTCCGACCCACAAGAAGCATTCCGAGAGTAACAATGACGAATTGGATGCTCTGCCAAATCAGGAATGTTGTGAATCTTCCCTGTGCTTTGAGGAGAGCCATCGCTGGGTTTGCAGTGAAACAGAACGCCATGCCAATACTCATTATTACCGTCATGGGAATTACGCCAAGCCACTTTTCTGGCAGGATTAAGCGGAGTGCCGGACCTGCCAGCACCGCTTGGCACACGCATCCGGGTATAGCGACAGCGGCAATGACGGAGCACGATCGAATGAATGCCTGTTGCTGACGCCGAAGATCCCCCTGCATTTGCGCGAATATTGGCTGCAGAACCAGTCCGATTCCTGTTGCGACAATCAAATTTATCACGGCGGACAGTTGGTAGGCGTTCTGGAAGAGTCCAGTTACAACTTCATCAAAGAAGTAAACCAAGATCAGCGGTGCCACCATGATCAGTCCGCCGTGGACATACTGGCCGAGCCCAGACAGCAAATACTCGTGCATAATGGCGCGGTCTGCGTCGGGGGCGCCGGGCGTTGGTTGTGAATGCGGCACTTGGTCAGCCGTGCGATACAAGAGTGCGCGCACTGCCGTGAGGGCTATGGGCGGGACCAGAATACTGATGAAACCAAAGCCCATCGCTGCCATTGCAACGCTTAGAACTGTCGATCCAATGAAGCACACCATGTCGATGCGCGCCATCACTGCAAATGCTAAATCTGATCGTAATCGTGTCTGGGGTCCAAACAGAAACAGATCCACTACGGGCCGAAAGGCAATCACAACAGCCGCGCGCATGTAGTCCCCGTCATGTTGCATGCCCGCCTGCCACCAGCCCCACGCGAGTATGGCTGCAATCATTGGAATTGAAGTCCATATGCACCACTTCAACGCATCGGGGATGAGCGACCGCATTGAGTTTGGTCGAGCGATCAGCGCATCGGTCATCGTGAACGCAGGCAGCACCATGATTAGCGACTGCGTGCTTAGGGCTACGGTCGCAATACCCACTTCTCTTGGCGACAGTAGGTACAGATTGATAAGGGTGCCGAGCATGGACACGCCCTTGTTGACGACTACTTGAAGTGCCGTCCACAATCCGCCATTAAGCGCCTGGGCCCCGAAAGACGACGATTTGGTTTGCGGTACTTGCTGCATTTGACGTGTTAACACTTTATCTTTATTCGGCAGCAGTACGGCAGTCGGCGTAAGGGCACATATCTGACCGGAATCGCTGGAATCGTTAAACACGAATGGTGGCTCTATCGATGTAATGCATAGAGCCGCAAGCGGGGCGTGCTACTTTGTTTGTGGAATTTGAGGGAACTTACCTGCACCCTTAGAACTTCTGTACCCCACTCTCCAATGGGGTGGTGTCGCACCTGCCTGGTGACAAGTATGTTCGATGAGTTTGTCGATCCCCCAAGCGGTTTGTTAGCGCTCCTTAGAAGTGTTCATTGTTTGCAAAAGCGGCTTCAATGCCTCAGAGCAAGTAACGAATCGGAAATCTTCGAGTAGCCACCTGAACTTTGGTAGGGTCGAGTCGAGTCCCCAGTAGCACCGGAATGCGCGGTGGAGTGGCATCGGTGCGTAGGGGCAGTCAGTCGCAAAGTCTCGTGGGTGGAGATAGATGACGGTCCCGTGGCCATTTGCTGCCCCTTGATTGATGCCATACTGGATCACCTGCTTTGGTAACAGTCGGAGGTACCCCCCCCCCGAGAAGCCAACAGCCCTCTTGCCAATCCGAAGTGTGCTCATCGGCAATTCTGCTAGGCGGTATCCACTCGGCGAGGTAATCATGTGTGGCCCTGGGGTACAGGGATAGCCACCGTGAGCTCGCTCGCCTGGGAATAGGCTCGAATCCCACTGTATTCCACTTTCCGCAAGGACATCAAACGCCCATTCTGTACCTGGCACGATGCTGAAACTTGGGGCTCGGTAGCCAGTCACTCGCACGCCGATAGCGTCTTCGATTGCCTTCAAACTATCGATGGTGTCGCGGCGGAAATCGTCTGGGGAGAGCGAGTAGATCGGTCGATGCCAAAAAGAGTGGCTAGCAATCTCGTGACCTTCGTTGCCAATCGCTCGGACTAGATTGGGGTACCTCTGGGCGATCCACCCAAGTACAAAGAAAGTCGCCGTCGCGTTTCGATTAGAGAGTTCCTGCAGAATGAGATCCGTATAACGCTCCACAATTGATGGGAACCCTTGCCAAGACTTGTCGTCATTGAGACCAGGGATCGCAATGATGTGAAACCAGTCTTCTATGTCAAAGGTGAGTACGTGTGTCGGCAACGCCCTGCTAATGGCGGGGATTGATTCATTCCGATCCAAAACTCGAACACGGCTAACTTTGTTGACTGGGGCTTCTGTGTTTGGAGTACTTACTGTTGGCGAATGCTCTTTGTGCAGAAGCCCGTACCACGACTCACACGCATTTTGCATGGAGTAGCGCGTTTCTAGGGCTTTTCGCCCTCTGTGACCGAGAGCGAGCGCAAGAGTTGGATTCTCCCTCAGTTCCCGAATTCCACAGAGTAATGCTGTGGAGTTCCCATTTGGCACCACAAATCCGCAACTGCTTTCCTGAATGACGTGTGAGATCTCGCTCTCCTGAGGCCCGACAAAGATAACGGGTCTACCTGCGGCTAAGATGCCAAAGAGTTTGCTCGGCAGGATAACCCCCTCAAATGCCGGCACCATCAACACTAAGTGGACATCACCGAGCGCTATGAGTTCGTTCAGCCGCTCGCGTGGCTGGTACGGCCGGATGATCACATTGGAAATGTGGTGCTCTTGGACAAAGCGCACTACCTTCGGCACCATGATGCCATCACCGACAATCACCCACCTGATTTCGTCATCGTCTTTGGTGGAAAGCATGGCCCTGCACACAGTATCGGCATCATGGCCGAGCCCAAAGTTGCCCGAATATTGGATGACGAATCGATCTCCAATATCCCACTCTTTGCGGAATCGATTTTGTGCATAGGGAGCAGTTGTACTCGTCCGCAGCTTCCCAAGCGCGTCGACGGGCGGTTCGAATCTACGAGCGGGGAGTTCGAAGATCTCTGTCGGATCGGCCCATGGGTGGATCGTCGTGACTCGTTCAGGAGCGATCCCCTTCGCAAGGATACGACGGTACATGCAGCGCCCGAGGGTCACGACGGTATCGGCTCTACTTAAGCAAAGAACATCTATTGCACCTAGAACTTTGTGCAGCGGTCCATTCCGCCGAATGAACCCAGCTTCTACGGGCAGGTCTGGGTAGAGGTCCATTGTCCAATACACGAAGCGCGTGCCCTTTAGTAGCCGCAGCAAGACACCTGTGAGTGCGATGAATGGCGGTGTCGTTAAGCAGATGACTACATCTTGTCGTGGTAGTAGCAGGGCCTTTAGCATGCAGGCGAGGTTGAAGCGCAGATAATCGATCGCTCTTGTTCCGATCCCTCGCTTATCAAAGAGGTTTTGAGAGACCCGATGTATCTTCACTCCTTCGTTTGAATCGACTGGTGCGAGCCGTGATCCCTTTTTCCCGTACAGGCTTCGCGAAGCTATGACCGTGACCTCGTCTCCACGCCTGACCAAAAATCGCGCGAGGTCATCCGCTTGTTGCGCAGTCGCCACAACGTCTGGCCAGAAACTTTGGTTCACAATCAGCACGCGCGCAGGGCGGTGCTCAGAGTGCGATGAATTGTTCAAATGGGCCTGGCTCAATCAATAATTCCACAAACCATGTCGGGCAATCGCCCGTAGAAGTCGCTTGTTGGGGTCCCGATTTGGCTTCGTTGCATGACCCGAGACGATTGAGCATACGGCGCGCCCGCCGAGTGCGCTGACCAGCATTTCAAATGTGATTTGCTACCGTTCAGAGTCGTGCTGATTGGTTGTGTTTCGCAAGGAATCACGCAGATTCAAGAAACTACATCACGGGGTCTCTATGATCCAGACATGAGGGATGCTCGGCTTTACAACTCGCTTACGCGCCAAGAGTGCATTATAGGGACGCGACTTGCGTTGTCCTTCTACTCCTGCGGCCCCACCGTCTACGACGACGCGCACATCGGGAACTTCCGCTCCTTCTTGAATGCAGACATCCTGCGTCGAACACTCGAACTGCTGGGCCACCGCGTCAAGCATGTCATGAACATCACCGACGTCGGCCACATGACCGAAGACTCCTCTGCCGACGGCGGTGGTGAGGACAAGATGGCCGTGGCTGGTAGACGTTTGGCAGAGGCGAAGAAGTCCGGCAAATTGCCGCCTGGCGCATCAGCCGACATTGACCCTTCAAGTCCAACCGCGATAGCCGACTTCTATGCCGCGCGCTTCCTTGAGGATGCGCGTCACCTTGGACTCAAAGTCGCCATTGAGGCTGAAGCCATTCGCACTTCCGGCGGTAATCCAGACACGCTGATGCCTCGCCCAACGCGTTGCATCCCGCAGATGGTTGTGATGATTGAGCAACTAGTCGCGGGAGGTCACGCGTATGTCGCGCAAGACGGCGCCGTCTACTTTGATGTCCGTTCATTCCCCGCATACGGACGACTATCAGGAAACACGCTCGATCAACTGCGCGAAGGCGCCGGTGACCGTATTGATGCGGCCCATCAGGCAGTCAAGCGCCATCCCGCTGACTTTTTACTCTGGAAGCCGGATTCCAAACACCTCATGCGTTGGCCGTCCCCATGGGGCGAGGGCTACCCAGGTTGGCATATTGAATGCAGCGCTATGGCGCGCATGTTGCTCGGTGATGAGATTGACATCCACTCTGGCGGCGAAGACAACATCTTTCCCCACCATGAGTGCGAAGTCGCGCAGAGTTGCTGTGCAACCAGTCTTCCTGTATTCGCTCGTCACTGGTTCCACACTCGCCACCTCCAAGTTGAGGGCGAGAAGATGTCAAAGTCCAAGGGAAACTTCTTCACCGCGCGCGATCTCTTTGCCAAGGGTGTAACCCCTGCAGCTTTGCGCCTGGAGTTAGTCCGAACGCATTACCGCAGCAACGCCAACTTCACTATGCAGGGGCTGCAGGACTGCCAACGAATGGTTGATCGGTGGTCACGCATGCAAGCACAACTCGTCGGTAGCGCCAAACAGAGCGTGGCGGCAGGCGAGCATCTCGACCCAGGTCCGCTTGAACGTGCGCTCGCACAATTCACCGAAGCGCTTTGCGATGACTTAAACGTCTCGCGTGCCATAGCAGCACTCAACGAGGCGGTCGGCGCTCCGCCAGAGGCACACACTTCGGTATGCCCCCACCGCGAACTTGCCAGCTTGCTCGCCATGGACTCGGTACTGGGTGTCCTTGGGCGCAACACCCCTGTTGCCGGGGCAGCACCGGCTCAAAGTCCAGAATTTATCTCCGCTGTCGAGACCCTCATCACACAACGCGCCGCCGCGCGTGCTGCGAAGGACTGGCCTGAAAGCGACCGTGTGCGAGCCGAGCTGACGAAACTTGGCGTGGCAGTGAAAGATGGACCGCAGGGCGCAACGTGGTCGATGGCTTAACTAAATGACGACTACTCACTCCCCAGACAAGCGCAAACCCTCAAATATCGAGGTAGTGATGATCGTCCGGGACGAGGAGTTAAACCTCACTCATACCTTGCCAACAATTACCTCTTGGGCCGATCGCGTTTGGGTTGTGGATTCCGGATCAACAGACCGTACTGTGGAGGTAGCGCGAGCTGCTGGGTGCGAAGTAGTTCACCGCGACTGGCTGGGGTATGCGCGACAAAAGAACTGGGCGATAGACAATCTTGATATTCAGGCGCCTTGGATTCTCATTCTTGATGCGGACGAGGCTGTGACGCCACAACTGCGCGAAGCCATCTGTCAGATCGCCGCCCGTCCGGTAGATTCTGTTCCGGAGGCAGCCTTCCACATCAATCGATACTTCGTGTTTCTCGGCGGCATCATTCGTCACTGTGGCTACTACCCGTCATGGAACGTTCGGCTATTCAAGCGTGGACAAGCTCGCTATGAAGAGCGAGATGTGCACGAGCACATGATCGCGAATGGACCTGTTGGGTTTGTTAGGGGTGGTGATTTGGAGCACAACGACCGCCGACCGCTTGAGCACTACATCGCTAAGCACAATCGATATTCAACACTGGAGGCGCGGGCGATTGTGGCGCAAGAACGTTCTGATCGGTGCGATAATCTCTCCGCGCGGCTACTGGGCGGTCCCCTTGAGCGCCGCCGTTGGGTGAAGCGATTCGTCTACCCACATCTACCCGCTAAATTCCTGTTGCGGTTCCTATGGATGTACTTCCTGAAACTCGGGTTTTTGGACGGCGTTACCGGGTGGCGTTTTTGTCTGTTTATCAGTTCATATGAGTTACAGATTGAGCAGAAGTTGGTGGAAAGTCGGCTTGGAAATGAGGGGCAGAGCCGAGTAATGCATCATTCTAGATCCGAATAATCATGGATTTCGAGTGGCAACGGGCGTAGATTTGCGCGCGCTTGCTATTGTTCATGGGGAATTATGCCGATCGAATGTCGGGGCGGCTACAGTGCGGTTCGCCTTTGGTCTCCCGACCTTCCTTTGAGACTCGATGACCGCTAGATAAGCAACCCCAATGACTACTTCACCATCTACCTCACCGCTCAATTTCGCTCTCATCGGCGCCGCTGGCTACATCGCGCCGCGCCACATGAAGGCCATCAAAGACACAGGCAACGACCTCGTCGCCGCCTTCGACCCGAATGACAGCGTTGGGGTGATCGATAGTCACTTCCCCGACGCCCACTTCTTCACTGAGTTCGAGCGCTTTGATCGCCATGTCGAAAAGCGTCGACGCCGTGGCGACAAGATCGATTACGTTGGTATTTGCTCCCCCAACTATCTGCACGACTCGCACATTCGGTTCGCCCTGCGGAATCAGGCGCACGCGATTTGCGAAAAGCCGATTGTGCTGAACCCTTGGAACATTGACGCGCTCGAGGAGTTGCAGCGTGAGAGCGGCAAGAACATTTACACCATTCTTCAGTTGAGACTGCACCCTGCCATCATTGCACTTCGTGAGAAGTACCGCAACGCGAAGGACGTGGTTGATGTTGACATCGCTTACATCACGTCTCGCGGGCGTTGGTACCACCAAAGTTGGAAGGGCGACATGGCCAAGTCTGGCGGTATCGCCACGAATATCGGAGTGCATTTCTTTGACATGCTTTCTTGGATCTTTGGTAAGCAAACGGGATCCACGGTGAACATGCACCGGGAAGACTGCGCTGCAGGCGTTCTTGAACTCGAGCACGCGCGTATTCGCTGGTTCCTTTCGATCAACGCAGATCACGTCCCCGCTGAGCAGAAGGCCAAAGGCCAGCGGACCTACAGAGCAATCACCATGGG